>JBBPZA010000110.1:0-18117 GCA_038199375.1 Solirubrobacterales bacterium
CACGTAGTCCGGGTCCATCGTGAAGCGCTCGTCCTCGTAGTCCAGCGAGGCGCCGAGGCGCTTGAACTGCTCGGTGATCCGCCCGCCGTACTCCTCGCGCCAGCGCCACACGCGCTCGACGAAGGCGTCGCGGCCGATCTCCTCGCGGCTCGTCCCCTCGCGCTCGAGCTGCTTCTCGACCTGGCGCTGGGTCGCGATCCCAGCGTGGTCGGTCCCGAAGATCCACTTCGCCCGGCGCCCCCGCATCCGGTGCAGGCGGATGAGGACGTCCTGGATCGCGCCGTTGAGCGCGTGGCCCATGTGCAGCGACCCGGTCACGTTGGGCGGCGGCACCGCGATGCAGTAGCTCTCCTCGGGCGAGCCCTCGGCCTCGGGATGGAAGAGTCCCGCGTCGAGCCAGCGCTCGGCGATGCGCGGCTCCGCCTCGGCGGGCTCCCAGCGGGTGCGGGCTTCGAGGTCGGCGAGGGAGGCGCGGTCGCTCACGGAAACGCGAAGTGTAAGCGCGGCTCAGTTCACCGCGCTCGCGCCGATCGCCGGCGCTGCGAACGCCGCGCGCCAGACTAGAATTGCTGCCATGAGCGGGATCGCCGAGCTGTTCCGGGAGCTCGATCCGCTGCGGCCGCTCGGGGCCGACGAGGACGCCCTGTACGTCGACTGGCAGCGCAAGCTCGATCCCGGGGTCGTCGACGTCAGGTCCCGGCTCACCCGCGGCTTCCTTCAGAACGCGTCGCCCGAGCGTCCGGTCACGCGGCTGCTCACCGGCCACCGGGGAGTGGGCAAGACCACCGAGCTCAACCGGGTGGCCAAGGAGCTGGAGGAGGATGACGGCCGCAAGCGGGTCTTCGTCTCGATCCTCTTCGCGGAGCAGTGGCTCGACATAGAGGACGTGGCGCCAGAGGACCTCGTGCTCCAGATCGTCCGCCAGCTCGTGGCCGACCTGCGCGGTGAGGGCATGGTGCTCGGAGAGCAGCGCCTTGGCGGCTTCTTCACTTCGCTTCGCGAGCGGGCCAGCGCGCTCAGGCTCGAGGCGGCGGAGCTCGGCGTCGACCCGCTGAGGTTCAGCTTCGCCCTGAAGGACTTTCCAACCGGCCGCGGCGAGTTCCGGAAACTGCTCAGTGCGCAGCTGCCGACGGTCTTCGACCTGGTCAATCGAGAGCTGCTGCCGGAGGCTCGCAGGCATCTCTCGACGAGGGGCTATGACGATGTCGTCCTCGCGGTGGACGACCTCGACAAGATCCCTCAGAAGGTCCTGACCGACTCCGGCCTGACAAACCACGAGAACCTGTTCCTCGACAACGCCGGCACGCTTCGCGCGATCAGTGCCAGCCTGCTGCTGACCGTTCCGATCGAGCTCGCCTACAGCCCGGTGCGGGGACGGCTGAAGGACGACTACGGCGCCTCCATCGTGACGGTTCCGCTTGTGCCGACAAGGAGCCGTGAAGGCGAGCGCATCCTCGAGGGCGAGCAGGCGCTGGTCGAGGTCATCGGGCGCAGGGTGGGACAGGCCCTCGGGGAGACGAGCGGTGACCCGTCCTCGATCGCCGAGCGGATCTTCGCCGACCCCGAGCTGCTTCTGCGCCTGGTGCGCCTGTCCGGCGGCCACGTTCGGGGCCTGCTGGTGATGGCCACCGAGCTGCTCGAGTGGGCGGGTGACCTGCCGATCGGTCAGGAGACCGTCACCCGTTACGTCTGCAGCGCGGCGAGGGAGCTCGTCCGCGGGCTGCGTCCGAGCGACAAGGAGATCCTCAGGGAGGTTCGGCGCACAGGCGAGATGGTCGACAGCGCTCGGTTCTTCGACCTCCTGCGCAACCGGTACGTCTACGCCTACGAGGCCGGAACCGAGGACGACTGGTACGGCCTCAACCCGCTGCTCGAGGAGACCGCGCTGTGAAGCCGGCGAGCACCGCCGAGTTCTCCGAGGTCGAGGCGCTCCAAGCGCTGGAGCGCATGGTCCAGTGGGCCGAAGGCTTCCGGCTGGGGTTCGTCATCGCAAACCACCCGACCCTGGTCGATTCGCTGACCGAGAAGCTGGAGGAGCGCTGGCGGCCGGAAGCCGTGGCGACGGTCTCGGTCGAGGACCCCGGCGTAAGCCTCGTGTCCGAGCTCGCGCGCGCCGCCCAGGGCCGGCCGGTGGCCATCTTCGTGCGAGGGCTCGAGCGGCTGCGCCGGAGGGGCGGAGCAACCCCGGCCCTCCGCGGGCTCAACCTCAACCGGGACTGGCTGCGGACCGCCGTTCCCTTCCCGGTCGTCTTCTGGGCGCCCGAGTACGCGATCCGGCGCCTCGCCGAGGAGGCCCCCGACCTCTGGGCCGTCCGCTCGGGCGTCTTCCGGTTCCGGCCGGAGGCGGGCACGGCGGCGCTGACGGCGGCGCTCGCGCGGCAGGGGATCGACTGGAACGCGGCGCCCGGCGAGCGCCGCGACCGCGAGGTCCTCCTCGAGCACGTCCTCGAGGAGCTCGACGAGGGGGAAGGATCTCCGCAGGATCGAGCCGAGGCGCTCGCGGGCCTTGCGCAGGCCGCCGCCATGGAGAACCGACCCGCCGACGCCATCGCCCTCTTCGAGCAGGCGCTGCGTATCTACCGCGAGATCGGCGACCGGGTCGGCGAGGCCGCCATCCTCTGGTCGCTCGGCCAGGAGGCCGCCATGGAGGCCCGCTACCCAGACGCGATCGCCCTCTACGGCCAGGCGCTGCCCATCTACCGCGACATCAGCAACCCGCTTGGCGAAGCCAACACCCTCGAGCTACTCGGCCACGCAGCCCGCATGCAGGACCGCTATCCCGACGCCATGGCCCTCTACGAGCAGGCGCTGCCCATCTACCGCGAGATCGGTGCCCGGGACGGCGAGGCCAACATCCTCCGGTCGCTCGGCGACGCCGCCCTCGCGCAGGACCGCTTCCTCGATGCGATCGCCCTCTACGGCCAGGCGCTGTCCATCTACCGCGAGATCGGTGCCCGGGACGGTGCCGCCAGCACCCTCGAGTCGCTCGGCAACGCCGCCGCCATGCAGGACCGCTACCCGGACGCGATCGCCCTCTTCGACCAGGCGCTACGCATCTACCGCGACATCGGCGCACGGCCCGGCGAGGCCACCGTCCTCCAATCGCTCGGCCAGGCCGCCCTCGCCCAGGACCGCTACCCGGACGCGATCGCCCTCTACGACCAGGCGCTGCCCATCTACCGCGAGATCGGCGCCCGCCTCGGCGAGGCCAACACCCTCCAGTCGCTCGGCAACGCCGCGGCCATGGAGGGCCGCTACCCCGACGCGATCGCCCTCTACGGCCAGGCGCTGCCCATCTACCGCGACATCGGCAACCCGCTTGGCGAGGCCAACACCCTCCAGTCGCTCGGCAACGCCGCGGCCATGGAGGGCCGCTACCCCGACGCGATTGCCCTCGACGGCCAGGCGCTGTCCATCTACCGCGAGATCGGCGTCCGGGACGGCGAGGCCAACACCCTCCAGTCGCTCGGCAACGCCGCGGCCATGGAGGGCCGCTACCCCGACGCGATCGCCCTCTACGGCCAGGCGCTGCCCATCTACCGCGAGATCGGTGCCCGGCGCGGCGAGGCCAACATCCTCCGGTCGCTCGGCGACGCCGCCCTCGCGCAGGACCGCTTCCTCGATGCGATCGCCCTCTACGGCCAGGCGCTGCCCATCTACCGCGAGATCGGTGCCCGGCGCGGCGAGGCCAACACCCTCCAGTCGCTCGGCGAGACCGCCCGAATGCAGGACCGCTACCCCGACGCGATCGCCCTCTACGGCCAGGCGCTCCCCATCTACCGCGAGATCGGCGACCGGCGTGGAGAGGCGATCGCCCTCGCCGGGCACGCCACCGCGCTCGCCGCGAACGGGTCTCCATCCGCGCCGCTGGTCCTCGAGGAAGCGATCCGTCGAACTGCCGGGGCCGGCCTCGAGGAGCAGTCGCAAGAGCTCCGGCGGCTGCTCGACGCGACAACCGCGTCCACCGAGCAGATCGAGACCTGAGCTGAGCGGCGCCGCAGGCGCCCGTGCAGACGAGCCGTCACGGTAGCCCGGGCCAACCCAGGCCCGCGCCCGACTCCTCCTGAGGGAGACGGAAGTAGATCGGGCTCCATACCGTAAATGCTATATTGCATATACGCTATGACACCGGGAGCCCTCATCCGCAAAGCCCGCCATGCCGCCGGGCTGACGCAAAGGTCCCTCGCCCTGCGGACGGGCACCACTCAAAGTGCCATAGCACGCCTGGAGAACGACCAGACCAACCCGACGGTCGAGACGCTGGAGGCCGTGCTTCACGCGACCGGCCATCGCCTGGCCCTCGCGGCCGAGAGGTTCGATCCGATCGTCGACGAGAGCCTCATCCGCAGACACCTCGACCTGACTCCCGAGCAGCGACTCGAGAAGGTCACTCAGATGGCCAGGTTCGGCCGCGCCGCGCAGATCGCCCGTTCGGCACGTGAGCAACGCGCCTGAGTTCGAGCCGTCCGGGCTGATCCGCGCGCTGCTCGAGGCAGCGGTCGATTTCGTGGTGGTGGGCGGCGTCGCCGTCAATCTCCAGGCTCAGGCACGCTTCACCGACGACCTCGATATCTGCTACTCGCACGATCAGGCCAACCTCGACGCACTGGGATCGCTGCTCACCCGTCTGAGGGCCACGCTCAGGGGCATAGACGAGGACCTTCCCTTCGTCGCAGACGGTCGAACGCTTCGGAGCACGCAGATCCTGTGCCTGTCGACTTCACTCGGCGAGATCGACCTCTTGGTCGGTCCCGACGGGGCGCCGCCGTACCCCAAGCTTCGCGCCCGGTCCGACGTCTTGCGAGTGGGCGATGTCGAGGTTCGGGTCGCGTCGAAGGACGACCTCATCGCTATGAAGCGCGCGGCCGGTCGTCCGATCGACGTCACCGACGTAGAGTCGCTTCTGACCGCCAAGCGCCGCCTCGGGCGCCGGCGCAAGCGGCCCTCGGGCTAGGCCGACTTCTCCTGCAGGGGCTCGTCTTCGTCGCCCGCGGCCTCGGTGACCAGCGTGGGCTTGAGGCCGCGTTCGACGGTCTCCTTGGTCACCACGCACTTCTTGACGTCGCGGCGGGAGGGGAGCTCGAACTGGACCTCGAGGAGGATCTCCTCGATTATCGAGCGAAGGCCGCGGGCGCCCGTCTCGCGCTCGAGCGCCTTGTCGGAGACCGAGATCAGCGACTCGTCGGCGAAGACGAGCTCGATGCCGTCGAAGGAGAAGAAGCGCTGGAACTGCTTGACGAGCGCGTTGCGCGGCTCGGTCAGGATCGTGACCAGGTCATCGCGCGAGAGCTGGTGGATGGCCGACATGACCGGCAGGCGGCCTATGAACTCCGGGATGAGGCCGTAGTGGATGAGGTCCTCGGGCAGGCAGTGCTCGAAGATCTCACCCGTGTCCTTGTTGAACTTGGACTTCACGGCAGCGCCGAAGCCCACGCCCTTGTGCCCCACCCTCCGCTCGATGACCTTGTCGAGGTTGGCGAACGCCCCCCCGCAGATGAACAGGACATTCGTGGTGTCGATCGAGAGGAACTCCTGATGGGGGTGCTTGCGCCCGCCCTGGGGCGGCACCGAGGCGGTGGTGCCCTCGAGGATCTTCAGCAGCGCCTGCTGGACGCCTTCCCCCGACACGTCGCGGGTGATCGACGGGTTGTCGGCCTTGCGGGCGATCTTGTCGACCTCGTCGATGTAGATGATCCCGGTCTCGGCCTTCTTGACGTCGTAATCGGCGGCCTGGATGAGCTTGAGCAGGATGTTCTCGACGTCCTCGCCGACATAGCCGGCTTCGGTCAGGGCGGTGGCGTCGGCGATCGCAAAGGGGACGTTGAGGATCTTCGCGAGGGTCTGGGCGAGCAGCGTCTTGCCGCAGCCCGTGGGGCCGAGCAGGAGGATGTTGGACTTCTGCAGCTCGATGTCGGCATCCTCGGCCTGCATCATCTGCACGCGCTTGTAGTGGTTGTAGACCGCGACCGAGAGCGTGCGCTTGGCGGCGTCCTGGCCGACGACGTACTCCTGGAGGACGTCGTAGATCTCCCGCGGCTTGGGGAGGTTCTCGATGTCGAAGGTCGGCGGAGCGGTCAGCTCCTCGTCGATGATCTCGTTGCAGAGATCGATGCATTCGTCGCAGATGTAGACGCCGGGCCCGGCGATGAGCTTCTTGACCTGGCGCTGCGACTTTCCGCAGAAGCTGCAGAGAAGCTGCTCGTTGGAATCCGTCGGGCGTGCCATCTGTCCTCCCCGTGATCCGGTCCCGCGCGCCCCGAGCTCAGTGCTCGGAGATCACCCGGTCGATGATGCCGTACTCCGTCGCCTCCTCCGAGGACATGAAGTAGTCGCGATCGGTGTCCCCGCGGACCTTGTCGTAGGACTGCCCCGTGTGCTTGGCGATGATCTCGTCCAGCCTGCGGCGCACGTCGATGATCTCCTTGGCGTGGATCTCGATGTCCGATGCCTGGCCCTGGAAGCCCGAGGAGACCTGGTGGATGAGGATCTTCGCGTTGGGCAGCGCCATGCGCTTGCCCGCCGCGCCCCCGGCGAGGAGAAGCGCCCCCATCGACATGGCGATGCCGACGCAGATCGTCTGCACGTCGGGCTTGATGAACTGCATCGTGTCGTAGATCGCCAGGCCGGAGTAGACGTTGCCGCCCGGCGAGTTGACGTAGATCGAGATGTCCTTGTCGGGATCCTCGGACTCGAGGTGCAGCAGCTGGGCGACGATCAGGTTCGCGATCTGGTCATCGACGGGAGTCCCGAGGAAGACGATCCGCTCGTTGAGCAGACGACTGTAGATGTCGAACGCGCGCTCCCCGCGGGAGGTCTGCTCGACAACCATGGGTACGAGTGGGCTCATGGTCCTCGCTTTGTTTCGCGATCCGGGCAGTATTCCTTCCGCGCGAAGCGGCGGCCACGTCCCGGAGTAGCGATCGCCGTCGGCGCGGGGGACTCTAGCAATCGCAAGTCTGCGGCCAGACGGTCCCGGAGACCCTACGTCGCGGCGCCCTCGCCCGGCGTCCAGAGCTCCCCGCCGCCACCCTCGTGGGCGGCTTCCTTCTCCGGCGTCCAGAGCTTGTCGCGGGCCTTGGCCTGCTCCACCGAGATCGGCGTCGCCCCCTCGACGAGCACGTCGAGCGCGCGGCGGGCGGACAGGTCATCGCGAACGGCCTCGAGGCGGCCGGCCTTGCGCAGCCGCTCCAAGAGCTTGGCCGGCGCGACGCCCTCCCGCTCGGCCGAGACCTCCAGCGCCTCGGCGACCTCCTCGTCGGAGGGCGCGATGCCCTCGGCTTCGACGATCGCCGCGAGCACAGCCTCGCGCCTGAGCGCCTGGTCGGCCTCGGGCTCGGCCTCCGCGGCGAGCTGCTCTTCGTCCTTGCCGGTGATCTGGAGGTAGGTCTCCTTGGAGATGCCCCCGTGCTCGAGCGAGTGCATGAGCCGGCCCACGAGCTCATGCGCCCTCGCGTGGACGAGATCTCCGGGCACGTCGACCCTGGCGTTTGCCGTCGCCGCATCGAGCACCGCCTGGCGGTAGTCCTCCTCGATCGCCTCGCGGTCGGTCTCCTCGAGCTTTGAGCGGGCGTCCTCGAGCAGCTCCTCGAGCGAATCGAAGCCCGCCACGTCGGCGGCGAAGTCGTCGTCGAGCTCGGGCAGCTCCTTGCGCTTGACGTCCTTGACGGTGACCGCAAAGGACGCCGTGCGACCGGCCAGCTCCTTGCCCTGGTAGTCCTCGGGGAAGGTGATCTCGACGGTGCGCTCCTGGCCCGCGGTCGCGCCCTGGAGCTGGTCCTCGAAGCCCTCGACGAGCCGACCCGAGCCGAGCTCGAGCAGCTGGTCGCGGCCCTCCCCCCCGACGAAGGGCTCGTCGTCGATCGTGCCGAGGTAGTCGATGACCACGAAGTCGCCGCGCTGCGCCGGCCCGTCGACCGACTCGAGCTTGGCCATGCGCTCCCGAAGCTCCTGAACGTTGTGGTCCATCGCCTCGTCGGAGACCTCGGGCTCGCGCCGGCCGACCTCGAGACCCTTGTACTCGCCCAGGATCGCCGTCGGTCGCACCCCGATCTCGATGGAGAAGGTCAGCGGCTCCCCCTCCCCCGGAAGATCGCCGAGATCGAGCTTGGGATCGCCGACCGGGACGATGCCCGACGCGTCGATCGCATCGACGTACCACGCCCCGAGCGACTCGCGGACGGCCTCGTCGAGCACCGCCTCGCGCCCGACGCGCCGGATGATCACCGGCGGCGGGACCTTGCCCTTGCGAAAGCCGGGGATGCGCATCTCGCGGCCGATCGCGGCAGCGGTCTGGGCGACGCGCCGCTCGACCTCCTCGGGCGCGATCTCCGCCTCCACCCGCACGCGGGACTCGGGCAGCTCGGTGACGTTGGTCTTGACTGCTGACGCCATGCGGCGGGGAACGATAGAACCAGGCCGGTGTCGCCGTCCCGCCGCCTCGCCGCCTGGCTGGTCACCGGCCCCGTAGGGCACCTCGCGGCCGGGGTGATCGACTGGGTCCTCCTGCTGGCCAGATGGGGCTGGGCGCGGGCCCGCGGGCGCGAGCCGTGGGGCTAGGAGCGCGTGGCCGCTGCCGGCGGCCCCGCGCTCGAGGCGACGAAGCGGCGCGCGGGGGCGGAAGTCCGCCCGCCCCCGCGCCCGCCCGCGTTCAGCTCAGCAGTTGACGACCAGGTTAAACGGCTTGTCGGCAACCGCCGTCGTGCCGGTCCCGTCGTTCCCGCCACCGAAGCGGGTGCGCACCCGGATGGTGTCGGCGTCTGTCGCCTGGACGGCCGCCGCGCCGGAGTTCTCGAACTCCGTAAGCGTTGCCGTGTACGTGCACGCGGAGATGTCGCTCGCGAAGTTGACGTCGTAGGTCCCTTCGCCGACCCTCGACGACGGCGTCGCAGCGATGGTGCCGCGGCCCGCGGTCTGGACGCCGTTGGCTCCGACCTTCGAGAACAGCGTCTTGGGCTGGAACGCGTCGGCGCTCTGGCCGTCGACCTCGTCGGCGTTGAGGCCGGTCGCCACGCCCGTCGCGTTGGTCGAGAACGGGCGGTTGTTGCGCGGGTTGGTGGTGTCACCGCTGACTATGATCTGGCCGCCCTCGTTGCCGCGGGAGCGGAACTCGAACGCGCGCGCGGTGCGCAGGGCAAACACGAACAGGCACGGCTCGTTGGCCAGGGCTGACCGGCAGCCGTAGGTCGCCGAGCCGCCGTCGCCCTCCTTGTTGTTGGACTGGCGCGTGGCGTACGTGGGCACGTTCTGCCCGATGATGCGCGTCTCGGCGGTCGACGACGAGTTGCCGGCGCCGACGCGCATCGGGTCTCCGTCGCCCGCGAAGGCGAACGGTGCGGCGATGAGGCCGAGGGCGACGGCGCTGAGCAGCGCCCACTTCCCCTGGCCTCGCAGTGACGAGCGAAGTCGCTTCACGATGAGTACCTCCGGGTAGGGATCTGCCTTCCGCAACACCCTTGCTCGCGCCGGGTTGCGGTCACCCTGCCCGCTTCGACCGGCCCGGCCCCTCATCGAGTCAGGGTCACCAGGTGGGCCCTCGGTGGCACCACATAGCAGGACCGCCTACCGGTCGATGCACAGGACAACGACGCTGAAGTTGTCCGCTACGGCGTTGTTGTTGATCCTCGCCGACCAGGAGTTGGTGGAGCCCGGCGTTGGGAAGCTCTCGAGGAGATCGGTGGTGGCCGATACGTTGGCCGGCCCGCCGGAGAGCAGCACGTCCCCGGGATCGCACGCCTGCGCGATGACGTTGGTGGCGTCGCCCAACGCAGTGCCCGGGCCCACCGCGGACTCGCGCTTGTAGACGTTGCCGGTCAGGAAGTCGGTTGAGTCCTTGCCGTCGAGCTTGTCCGCGTCGGCCGCCTTGCCCGTCGTCAACAGGAAGTCGGTGGAGTCCTTGCCGTCGAGCGTGTCCGCGTCCAGTCCGAGCTTCGCGCGCGCCGCGGCGATGATCTCGCTCGCGTCGAGGTTGTCGACCTCGTCGGCGTTCAGGCCCGTCGCCACCCCGGTCGCGTTGGTCGAGAACGGCCGGTTCTTGCGCGGATCCTTGTCGCCCTCGACCGTGATCAGCCCGCCCTCGTTGCCCCGCGAGCGGAACTCGAACGCGCGCGCGGTGCGCAGCGCGAACGCCTGCAGGCACGGCTCGTTGGCAAACGACGACCGGCAGCCATAGGTCGCCGACCCGCCGTCGCCCTCCAGGTTGTTGGACTGGCGCGTGGCGAAGGTCTTGACCTTCTGCCCCGAGATGTTGGTCTCCTTCTCGATTGCCGAGTTGCCGGCGCCGACCTTCATGACGTCGCCGTCGCCCGCAAAGGCGAACGGCGAGGCGATGAGGCCGAGGGCGACGGCGCTGAGCAGCGCCCACTTCCCCTGGCCCCGCAATGACAAGCACAGTCGCTTCACGACTTTACCTCCTGGTTGGACCTACCTTTACGCAACCCCTCCGGCTGCGCTGCCCACCCTCGCAGAAATCCGGCGATCGAGGGCCTCTCTCACCTCTGATAACGCGCCCGCCGGACGGTGGTTGCGGTGTACCCTGCGCGCGATGGCCGGCCCGAGCGCTCCTCCCGCCGCCCCCGCGACCCTCCTCCACGCGGGCGGTCGCGCCTTCGTCGGCCCCGAGGGCGTCACCATCGGCCGCGCGGACGACAACACCATCGTCGTCGCCAGCGACATGGCCTCCCGCCACCACGCGCGCGTGTATTCGGCGCCCGACGGCTACCGGATCGCCGACCTGGGCTCCTCCAACGGCACCTACCTCAACGGGGAGCGCTTCCACAGCTCCGAGCGCCCGCTGCGCAACGGGGACACCGTCCAAGTCGGCAACGAGCAGCTGCGCTTCCTCGAGGGCCAGGAGACGCGCTTCGCCCAGAGCCAGGCGCCGGTGCTGGGCACCCAGGTCGTCCGCTTCGACGGCGAGCGGCTGCGCATCGGGCGCGACCCCTCCAACGACGTCGTCCTGGGCGACCCCAATGTCTCACGCTTCCACGCCGAGGTCGTGCGCTCCAACGGTGCGATGGAGCTGCGCGACCTCGGGTCGCGCAACGGCACCCGCCTCGACGGCCAGCTGACCCGGCGGGCAGCCCTCGGCTCCGGCTCCCAGATCGGCGTCGGGCCCTTCCAGCTCCTCTTCGATGGGACCACCTTCCACGCTCGCGACGACCGCGGCTCGCTGCGCTACGACGTCGAGGACGTCAGCTTCTCGGTGAAGGGCAAGGAGATCCTGCGTCCGCTGAGCCTCTCGATCGCCCCCGGGGAGTTCGTGTGCATCATCGGCGAGTCGGGCTCGGGGAAGTCCACGCTGATCAAGATGCTCGCGGGCGTGACCTCGCCCAGCACGGGCTCGATCACCGTCAACGGCGAGCCGGTCGGGGCCCACCTCACCGACATCGGCTATGTGCCCCAGGATGAGATCGTCCACCCCAAGCTCACCGTCCGCGAGGCGCTGCGCTACTCCGCCAAGCTGCGCCTGCCCTCCGACGCGGGGCGGGCGGACATCGACGGCGCGGTCGAGCGCGTGCTCTCCGAGCTCTCGCTGGAGGAGCACGCCCGGACCCAGATCGGCTCGCTCTCGGGCGGCCAGCGCAAGCGCGCCGGGGTCGCCTCAGAGCTGCTCAACCGGCCCAGCCTGCTGCTCCTCGACGAGGCGACGACCGGCCTGGACCCTGGCCTCGAGACGCGCATGATGGAGCTGATGCGCCAGCTCGCCGACAACGAGCGAGCGGTCATAACGATCACCCACGCGACCAAGAACCTCGGGATGGCCGACAAGGTCGTCGTGATGGGCCGGGGCGGGGACCTGTGCTTCGCCGGGTCTCCGGACGACGCCATGCGCTTCTTCAGAGCCGACGAGTTCGACGGCATCTACCGCGCCCTGGACGAGTACCCGGCCGCCCAGTGGCGGGCGGCCTTCGAGCAGACGACCGCGCACGCGGGGCCCGACGGCACCGCCGAGCGCCGCCCGGCCGTGCCCGCGGCGGGTAGGGCGCCGAGGGGCCAGCGCAGCGCGGTCTCCCAGACGGCGACCCTGGCCGCCCGATATGCGAAGAACTTCACCCGCGACCGGCGCAACATGCTGCTCCTGCTCGGACAGGTCCCGGTCATCGCGCTGGCCATCGTGATCCTGTTCAGGCTCAGCGTCTTCGAGAAGGGCCGCAATCCGAGCGACATGGCGATGCTGATGTTCCTCGTCGTGACGACCGCGATCTGGCTCGGGTCCATCGACGCCTCGCGTGAGGTGATCAAGGAGAAGGCCGTCTTCCTGCGCGAGCGCGCGGTCGGAGTAAAGCTCGGCGCCTATCTGGCCTCGAAGCTCGCCGTGCTCTTCAGCCTCGCCGCGGTGCAGACGACCGTGCTCGTGCTCATCGTCTTCGGCTTGCGTCCGCTGCATGACTCCGCCGCCGGAGCGCTGCTGGCGGTGTGGCTGGCGCTGGTGCTCACGGCCGCGGTGTCGGTGGGCGTCGGCCTGCTGGTCTCCGCCTCCGTTCGCACCGAGGACCAGGCCACGAGCTTCATCCCGCTCGTGCTCATTCCCCAGCTGCTGTTCGCCGGCGCGATCGTCCCGGTCGCGGCGATGGTCCAGCCGATCAAGGCGCTGTCGGCGCTCGTCTACTCCCAGTGGGCCTTCGCCGGGGTGGGCAGCGCGATAGACATGAACGAGCGGATCGGAGCGAATCCGCGCTTTGCCCGGGCCAACCAGTTCGGCTTGGACTTCTTCGACCTCCCGACCGTGGGGACCTACGCGATCCTGCTCGTGTTCCTCGCAATCCTCGTGGGGTCCGTCGCGCTGCTGCTCGCCCGCCGCGGCGAGTAGGCATCCGGCCAAACGTGGCGCGAAACGGGCGCATGCCTTCCCCCTCTGCGGGGGTAGTGAGATGTGGGAGGGAGGGAACCGCCGGCGGACAGCGCGGCCCTCGTGGGACAGAGTCCATCGTTCAAGAGTCCATCGTTCAACAGCACCTCGAAGGAGGCGGATACCGCATGGCCCCGTTCACGGAACAGGACACCCAGCGCATCACGGAGTGGCGCGGGCGCGACGCGCTCGACAACGACGGTGACAAGCTCGGGGAGATCAGCGAGATCTACCTCGATCGCAGTACCGGCGCTCCGCAGTGGGCGCTCGTCTCGACCGGGCTGCTTGGCACCCGCAAGAGCTTCGTCCCGCTCGAGGGCGGTCAGGAGGAGCCTGACGGCGTCCGTTTTGCCTATGACAAGGGTCGGATCAAGGACGCTCCGAGCGTGGACGCCGACGAGGAGCTCTCCTCCGAGGAGGAGCAGCGCCTCTACCGGCACTACGGGCTCGATTGGGGCGACTTCGACTACGAGCGGCAGTACGCCGAGCCCCCGCCGCCGCCCGCACCCGAACCCGCCGATCGCGGCGCCGTCGGCCATGACACCAGCGGCCCGAGGACCGACGAGGCGATGACGCGCTCTGAGGAGGAGATCGCGGTCGGCACGACGGCCCAGGAGGCCGGCCGCGCGCGCCTGCGCAAGTACGTGGTCACCGAGCACGTCCAGACCACGGTGCCCGTCCAGCGCGAGGAGCGCCGCTAGCCGCGCGCAAGGATCTCACCCGATCGAGGGCCCGGCGCGTGCCGGGCCCTCTTCGCGTCGGACTCGGGCTACCCCTCCAGCAGCTCGGTCAGCGTCGCGAAGCGGAAGCCTCGCTCGCGCAGCGCCGGGATGAGCTCCTTCAGCGCCGCCGCCGTGGCCGGCGCGTTCGGGCCGCCCATCATGTGCATCACGATGATCGAGCCGGGCCGCACCTGCTCGAGCGTCGAGGAGACGATCGCCGCCGGATCCTCCTGGAACGCGTCCCCGGAGCCGATGCCGTCGACCGCCTGCTCCTCGAGGCCGGCGACGATCTCGAGGTCCGCCTGCTCATGGCAGAGGCCGGGGAAGCGCACGTAGCGAGGCGGGCGGCCGGAGAGCCGTTCGAGGATCCGCGCGGTGCGCGTCACCTCGGCGCGCTTGGCTTCATCGCCCTCCACCGTCGGCAATCCGTAGCAGTCGCCCGTCCACGCGAGGTGGTCGAACGTGTGGCTGGCGATCTCGAATAGCCCGTCGCTCGCAAGAGAGCTCGTCTCACGCGAATAGACCTTTGCCCACAGGCCCGTCAGGAAGAGGGTCGCCGGGGTGCGGGTCTTGCGAAGGGTGCGAATGATGCGGCGCTCGTACCAGGACTCCACGCGCTTGGCCTCGAGGTCTTCGAGCATCTGCGAGGTCATGTCGGCGTCGAAGGTCAGGGCGATGCGCCTGCCCTTCCGGGGCCCCTCCTGGACAGCCTCGGCTCGGACCGGAGCGCGGGGGAGCGGCCGCTCGGGCGCACGTTCTGGGCGGGGGCGCTTGTTCGTTGGCCGCTGCGCGGGGCGCTGCGCCGGCCGCCTCGCGCCTGGCGCCGTGGCTGTCTCGGGCGCCGCCGGCGCGGGGTCATCGCCGCCGCAACCGACCAGGATGACGGCGGAGGCTGCGAGGACCAGGAAGCAGGTTCGCGACACGGGCGGCGCGGGATGGTAAAGACCTCGCACGAGGCCCCAGACCTGCGGCCGCCCGACCCCGTCCTCTCAGCCCTCCCCGGCTGCCTCCTCGCGCTTCTGAGCCCGCTCGACCTCCTCGGCCATCGAGCCCTTCTCGACCTCTTCGCCGCGCTCGACCTCCTCGACCTCGGCGCCCTCGCGGGAGGGGTTCTCGTCGCGTTCGGGTTTCTCGGTCATGTGCGGTTTCCTACCCGTCGTCACGCAGCGCAAGCTCTTGGCGGATGGCGGCGTCGCGTTCGCGCTGGGCTTCTGCGAGGGCGATACGCGCCTCCTCCCGGGCGACGTCCGCCTTTGCGGCAGCAGCCTGAACACGGTCGAGGCGCCGGCGAGCCGACTCAGCGCGCCGCTCGGCAGCCCGGACGGCATCGCGGGCCTCTCGCGAAGCCGCCCTCCGGCGTTGGGCCTCCTCCCGAGCCGCAACCGCCGCCTGGCGCGCCCGCCCGGCCTCCGCCGCCTCCCGCGGGCCCGCGGGCCCTCGGGCAACCCGCTTGCGCGGCCGCGACTCGATCCGTGCCGCGCCCTCCCCGGCCGCGCGCCGCGTCTGCGCGGGCGTCTCCTCGACCGGCACCGCCCCGGCGAGGCCGAGCGCGTCCAGACCGCCCGGCTGGCGCTCGCGGTCGAGCCGACCGGTGCGCAGGAGCTCACTCGCCTGCGGGTCCACCGAGACGGCATGCAGGGTCTCGCGCACCCGCTCCACGGTCGCCGCCGAGGCCGCGTCCGCCTCCTCGAGTATGCGCTGTGCGGCGTCGACGAGGCCCTCGAGCGCGCCGCGATGGGCCTCGGCGGCATCTCGGAACCGACCCGGGTCGCCCTTCACCGCCTGCGCCTGGGCGAGGCCGAGCTCGTCGACTGACGAGAGCAGGTTCCCGACGTCCTGTGGTCGATCCCTGGCCAGGCGGTTGACCGCCCATGCGGCCACGGTCGGCTTGCGGAGCGCGCGCAGGCGCTCGGCACCCTCGCGGTCACCCTCCCGGCGCAGGCGCTTGGCCGCCGCGTCGCGCTCAGGCACGAAGGCGTCGCGGTCGAGTCCGTAAAGCCGGTCGATCTCGCCTTCGAGGTCCATCGCCCACGAGTATGCCGTCCGGCGGCGCGACTAGTGGCCCCTCCTGCGAGTCCGATCCTCCATTCGCGCCGCCCCAGTCCTCCTCGCGGCCACGCTCGCCGCTGAAACGGGGCCGACGAGGCCCTCGTCGAGCAGCCGCTGCGGCGTTCGCGCAACCATCTCCTCGGCGACCTCCGCGGAGATGCCGGCCTCGATCAGCATGTCTACCGCGGGCGACAGGCTGGGCCCACGCGTGGGCCGGTGGGCGTCGGAGGCCAGCACGACGACGCGCCCCGAGGCGGCCACGGTAAGCGCGCGCCGGCGAGCGGGCCCACCGTGACTTCCGAGCAGGGAGGAGGCGTTGACCTGTAGTGGAGCCGGACCGTCCCGGAGGGCGGCTCCCAGCCGCGCGTCGCCCGCCTCCCACAGCCCGTCGGTGCGCTCGGGATGGCCGACGAGCACGGCGTAGCCTCGCCGGGCCAGCTCTTCGGCGGCGGCAAGGTACCCTTCGCTCTCGTCGCCGAAGAGCGGCGTCTCGAGCAGCACCCAGCGCCGGCCCTCCGGACCCTGGGCGATCAGGTCGAGCTGCACGTCGGTCAGGGAAGCGACGTCGTCCCAGGCGACCTCCGCTCCGGCGTGCACCGTCAGGTCGATTCCCGCGCCGCGCAGTGCGGTGCGGATCTCGTGCACCCGATCGGGAACGGTGTCGACGTCGACGTCTCGAACGTGCGGCGTGGCCATCACCGTTCCCGTGCCGTCCTGCACGGCCAGGCGGGCCAGCTCCAGCGCCTCCTCCATGTCCGCTGGCCCGTCGTCGACCCCGGGCAGCAGGTGGAAGTGCAGCTCGACCCGGCGCAGCAGGGCGCTCAGTGAGTCCCGTCGGCGACGGCGTCGAGGCTCGCGACGATCTCGAGCTCGCGGTCCAGGCTGGTCGCCGAGAACACCCGGGCGACCGTGTCGGGCCCGTTCACCACCACGACCCGGCGCCCCCACTCCCCCGCGCGTGCGTGGGTGCGGACGATCAGCCGCAGGCCGGATGAGTCCATGAACTGAAGGCCGGTGAGGTCGATGACCAGAAGCGGCCACCCCTCGCCCTCGGCTTCGACCAGCGCGTCGTCGAGCGCCGTCGACGTGTAGAGATCCAGCTCACCGCTCAGTGCGAGCCGCAGCCGACCGCCTTCCTCGAAGCGCTGCACGTCCATGCGGTCGGGGACGATAGCGCCGGAAGGATTTCCCCCGCCATTGCCACGCGCGGGATAGGGTTGGCCCGAGGAGATCGCTCGCCCGGACGAGCAACGCCGCGAGCAGCGCGCCCAAACGGGCGGGCCGGCGGTTAGGAAGCCCCGGCAGCAGCTCAGGTTTCGCCCTGCGCGTCCACCCCGTCCAGCAGTTCCCAGTTCGCGCGCAGGACGGCTTCGGCTTCGGCGAGAAGCTCCTCGACCTCGACGTCATCGCCGCCAAGGCGCTGCTCGATGAGCTCGCGGCCCTCGGCGGCGTGCTGTTGGTCGCGCACGGCGTGGACGTCGAAGTAGGCAGTCGCGCTGCCCTCCCGCATCCCGTAGTGCTCCAGCAGCCCAGCCCTCTTGGTCTCCGAGACGGCCGGCTGGCCGGCCTCGATCGCGTAGAGGGCGACGAGGCTCGCCAGGAGCCCCCGCTCCTCGCCCCCCACCCACGCGCGGGCACAGGAATCGGTCTCGGCGAGCGCCGGCGCATCGGCCTCGGCGCCCACGGCCCGACCGAAGCCGTCCCACAGCGCTATGTGCGCGCGCTCCTCGGCGGCGTGGGCGAGGAGGACCGGCCGGGAGGCGGCATCGGCGCAGCGCGCCGCGCCTTCGCTCGCGCCGGCCAGCGCGACGACGGCATGGCGGTACTGGCCTGCGTAGAAGCGCAGCTCGTCGAGCGTCAGCTCGCCCGCCGACCACCGCAGATAGAAGGGGTGCTGCAACACATCCCAGCGCGCGCGCGCCTCGTCGAGCTGCTCCCAGAACGCCATCCGATCGTCTCCCTCGTCGCCGCCTTCGGTCAAGGCGACCCATTCTGCCCTACTCGCCGGAGCGACCTCACCTGGGCATGACCGCCCCTTGACGCCGAATGAGCGCCGTTGCGAGAGCCGCACGCTCATCGACGCCTCATCGACCTGCCGTCATGCTGGGCACGGTGCGCATCTTGATCGTCGAGGACGAGGTGAAGATGGCCGGGCTGATCCGCCGGGGGCTGCGGGAAGAGGGCATGGCCGCGGACGTCGCGGCCAGGGGCGAGGACGCGCTGTGGATGGCCGGCTCGACCGAGTACGACGCGATCGTGCTCGACGTGATGCTCCCGGGCAAAGACGGCTTCGAGACGTGCCGGGCGCTGCGCGAGGACGGCGTCTGGTCGCCCGTCCTCATGCTCACCGCCAGAGACGCGGTCGAGGATCGCGTCGCCGGCCTGGACACCGGCGCCGACGACTACCTGGTCAAGCCCTTCTCGTTCGCCGAGCTGCTCGCCCGGCTGCGCGCGCTCGTCCGGCGCGGGCCGGTGGAGCGCCCGGCGGTGCTCTGCGCC
>JBBPZA010000111.1:0-7237 GCA_038199375.1 Solirubrobacterales bacterium
GCTGCTGGTCGCCGACGATCCCCTCGCCGCCCTCCAGCGGCTCGCGCGGGCATGGCGCGAGGAGCTCGGCGCGCGGGTGATCGCGGTGACCGGGTCGACGGGCAAGACGTCGACGAAGGACATCCTCGCGGCGCTGCTCGCCCCCCACCGCGCGACCGTCGCGAGCCGGGAGAACTTCAACACGGAGATCGGCCTTCCCCTGGCGATCCTCGGGGCGCCGCCGGGGACGGAGGTCATCGTCCTCGAGCTGGCCATGCGGGGGGCGGGGCAGATCGCCGAGCTGACCGCGATCGCCCGGCCCGACGTCGGGGTCATCGTCAACGTCGGGCCGGTCCACCTCGAGCTCCTGGGCTCCCTCGAGGCGATCGCCGCCGCCAAGGCGGAGCTGCTGCGCGACATGCCGTCCGGTGGAACCGCGGTCATCCCAGCCGGCGAGCGGCTGCTCGACGCGCACCGCGCGGAGCACCTGCGGGTGGTCACCTTCGGCGAGGGCGGCGACGTGGCGCTCCTGGAGTCCGACGGCTCGTGGCTGCGCATCGACGTCGGCGGCGATCTGGTCGAGCTCGAGGTCTCCTTCGCGCAGGCCCACCAGCGGGTCAACGCGCTGGCGGCGGTGGCCGCCGCGCGGGCCGTCGGGGTCGATCCGGCCGGCCGCGTCGACGTCGCCTTCTCGGCCCGGCGGGGGGAGCGGGTCGACCTGCCCGAAGGCGTCGTGGTCGTCGACGACTGCTACAACGCGAACCCCATGTCGATGCGCGCGGCCCTCGAGGACCTCTCCATGAGCGCCGCGGGCCGGCGGGTCGCCGTGCTCGGCGACATGCTCGAGCTCGGCGCCGAGGCGCCGGCCTTCCATCGCGACGTCGGCCGCCGCGCGGCGGCCGGCGGGGTTGCCGTTCTCGTGGCTGTCGGCTCGCTCGCTCCGGCCATGGCGGCGGGCTACGAGTCCGCGATCGGCGCCGGCGCGGAGGTCGACCATCCCGCGGGCGAGGTGCACGTCGTCGCCGACGCTGCGGAGGCGGCGGCGCTCGCCCGCGAGCTGGTGCGCCCCGGCGACACCGTCCTGGTCAAGGCATCCCGGGGAGTTGGGCTCGAGGTCGTAGTGGACGAGCTCGCGCGGCGGGCAGTCGAGGCGCGCTGATGGGCCAGATCCTCATCGGGGGCACGACCTCGCTGCTGATCTGCTGCTTCCTGAGCCCCCGGTTCATCGCCTTCCTGCGTGCGCGGGAGTTCGGTCAGCAGATCAGGGCGGAGGGGCCCGAGGGCCACCACACCAAGGCCGGCACCCCGACGATGGGCGGCATCATCATCTTCAGCGCGATCGCGGTCCCGTTCCTGGTGCTCGCCTACGACGACTCGCGCGCGCTGTCGGTCTTTGGGGTGATGATCGCCTGCGCCCTGCTGGGCTTCGCCGACGACTACGTAAAGCTCACCCAGCGGCGCTCGCTTGGCCTTCGCGCCCGGACCAAGCTCATAGTGACCATCTTGATCTCCGTGGGCCTGTGGCTCGCGGCGACGGAGATCGCCGATCTTCCCAGCACGCTCCGCCTGAGGATCGTCGACGCCCAGATTCCCCTCGGCGTCTTCTATCCCGTGCTCGTCTACTTCGTGGTGGCGGGAACGACGAGCGCGGTCAACCTGACCGACGGCCTGGACGGGCTGGCCGCAGGCTGCTGCGCGATCGTGCTCCTCGCCTACATCGGCATCACCTTCGTCACGACGGGCCAGCGCGACCTCGCGATCCTCGCGGGGTGCCTGGTGGGCGCCTGCGTCGGCTTCCTGTGGTTCAACGCCTTTCCGGCGACGATCTTCATGGGGGACACGGGATCGCTGGGGCTCGGCGGGGCCATCGCGGGCATGGCGGTGATGACCAGGACCGAGATCCTGCTGCTCGTGCTCGGGGGGATCTTCGTCTTCGAGGCGCTCTCCGTCCTCATCCAGGTCTTCGCCTTCCAGGTCTTCGGCAAGCGGGTGTTCCGGATGGCGCCGATCCACCACCACTTCGAGCTCATGGCGTGGTCGGAGACCAAGATCATCCTGCGCTTCTGGATAGTCGCCGCGGCGTGCACGGCGATCGGCTTCACGATCTACCAGCAGAGCATCCCGACGGCGCGCAACTGCGTACCCGGCGTCGTGCAGCTCAGCCGGGGGTGCCGTTGAAGCCGCGCCCGCCGCTTCCACCAGGCCCCTTCCTCGTCGTGGGGCTGGCGCGGTCGGGGGTCGCGGCGGCACTGGCGCTCCGCGAGCGCGGGGAAGCGGTGATCGGGTGCGACGCCGGGGCGCCCGACGTGTCCGCCCTTCGCGAGCGGGGGGTCGAGGTGCACGTCGGCGACGACGGCGCCGCGCTGGTGCAGCGGTGCAGGACGGTGGTCAAGAGCCCCGGCGTACCTCAGCAGGCGCCCGCCGTGCAGCGCGCGCGGGCACGCGGGCTGACCGTGATCGGAGAGCTCGAGCTCGCCTGGCGCCTGATCGCCAACGAGTGGGTCGTGGTGACGGGGACCAACGGCAAGACCACGACCGTCGAGCTGCTTGGCCACCTGCACCGCGAGGCCGGCCTTCCGGTGGCGGTCGCGGGAAACGTGGGAACGGCGGCGGCCTCGCTGGTGGGCGCATTGCCGGCCGGCGCGACCGTCGTCTGCGAGGCCTCCTCCTTCCAGCTCGAGGACACCGAGGCCTTCGCGCCGGAGGCCGCCGCCCTCCTCAATGTCGCAGAGGACCACCTCGACCGCCACGGAACGATGGACGCCTACCTCGCCGCAAAGCTCCAGGCCTTCGCCCGCCAGGGAAACGACGACGTCGCGGTGGCGCCGTGCGATCTGGAGGTCGAGGACCTCGGCGCGACCGCCGAGACAACCGGCCGAGCACGGAGATCGATCAGTCTCGGCGGTCGAGCCCGGCGGGTCTGCTTCGGCGCGGCGCCCGACGCCGAGCTGGCCGACCGGGCCGGGCAGCTCTGGTGGGCTGACGAGCCGCTCATCGCCGTCGAGGAGATTCGCCTCCGCGGCCCCCATAACCGCGCCAACGCGATGGCGGCGGCCGCGGTGGCGCTGGCGCGCGGGATGCCGCGCGAGGCCGTCGCCGACGGCCTTCGCACCTTCTCTGGGGTCGCCCATCGGCTCGAGGAGGTCGGGCGTGTGAACGGGGTCCTCTACGTCAACGACTCCAAGGCGACCAACGTCGCCTCGACAGTGGTCGCCCTGCGCTCCTTCGACCAGCGCATCCATGCGATCATCGGCGGGCGCGGGAAGGGAGGGGGCTACCGGGCGCTGCGCGACGACGTGCGCGCACGGTGCGCCGGCGTGTACCTGATCGGCGAGGAGGCCGAGGCGATCGGAGCCGATCTCGCCGGCCTCGGCGTTCCGCTGGCGCCCTGCGGCGACCTGGAGCGCGCGGTCGCGGAGGCCCGAGGCCACGCGCTCGCCGGCTCGGTGGTGCTCCTCTCGCCGGCGTGCACGAGCTTTGACCAGTACCGCGACTTCGAGGACCGGGGCGACCACTTCCGGGCCCTGACGCAAGCCGGCTGAGCGATACCCGGATCCAATGGGCGTCCATCGAGGGAGGGAGCGGAGCGCTCGCGTCGAAGGGGCGCTTGAGCGTGGCCCGATCGAGCAACCAGCGTCCCGAGGCCACCGCCGCGCCAGGTGGGCGCCGAGCCCGAACCCGCCCTGCCCCTGACCGCCCGCTCGAGCACCGCATCCTGCTCACCGCGACGTTGTGTCTGCTCGCGGGCGGAGCCGTCATGGTCTACAGCGCGTCTTCGGCCCGCGACCTGCTCGGCGCGGGCGGCGACGGCAGCGCCTTCCTGCTGCGCTACGTCGGCTACGGCGCGCTCGGGCTCCTCGCGATGCACGTCCTGACCCGGGTGCGCCTCGAAGACGTGCGCAAGGCGACTCCGGTCCTGCTCGTCGTCGCCTTCGGGCTGGTCGTGCTGACGCTCATCCCGGGGATCGGCGTCGAGGTCAACGGCGGCCGGCGCTGGCTCGGTCCCGGACCGCTGCAGTTCCAGCCCTCCGAGCTCCTGAAGGTCGCTCTGGTCCTCTATATGGTGCGGATGCTCGCCGCCGATCCCGGCCGCCTGCGCTCGCTGCGAGAGCTCGCCAGCCCGCTGCTGGCGGTCGCCGGCGCCGCCTGCGCGCTGGTCGCGCTCCAGCCCGACCTCGGCACGGCGCTGGTCATCGCCTTCTCGCTGGCGGCACTGCTCGTGGTGGCGGGGCTGCCGCTGCGAACGCTCGGGATCCTCGCTGCGGGTGCAGGGGTGCTGGTGCTGATCTTCGCGCTCGTCGAGCCCTACCGGCGCGCCCGCCTGACCGCCTTCGTCAATCCGTGGGCGGATGCCGGCGGCGCCGGCTTCCAGTCCGTGCAGGGCCAGATCGCGCTGGGGTCGGGCGGGCTCTTCGGCGTCGGGCTCGGGCAGTCGGTGCAGAAGGTCTTCTACCTGCCCGAGGCCCACACCGACTTCATCCTCGCGGTCGTCGGCGAGGAGCTCGGCGTCTCGGGGATCCTCGGCCTGCTCTCGCTCTACGGGATGCTCGCCTACGCGGGCCTTCGCACCGCCAAGACCGCCCGGGGAAGCTACGCAAAGCTGCTGGCCACAGGGATCACCGCGGTGATCCTCTGCCAGGCGACGCTCAACGTGTTCACCGTCCTCGGCCTGGCTCCCCTGACCGGCGTCCCGCTGCCCTTCATCTCCTCCGGCTCGAGCAACCTCCTGGTGCTGCTGGCGGCGATGGGGCTGCTGCTCAACGTCGCGGCGGGCGGGGCTGCCCCCGCGCGCGCCGGCCGGCGACCTCCGGCGCCCCCGAAGCTGCGCGCAGTGCCGGGCGACGCGGCGCGCACGGAGCCGCCGCGGCGGCGGCGGAAAGCGGGCTGAGGCCGCCCCCCCAGCCCCCGGCCGCCGCACCCCGGCAGGCTGAGGCCTAATATCATGGCTTGTACGGAGGTCCCCAGGCGCTGAGACGAGCAACGCGCTGAGTCGTCGACCGGCCCGCCGTCCCATCTGGAGAATGACAGCCATGCTTTCCAAGCTTCGAAGCGGCGTGACGTACGCCAACGTCGTCTCCTCCATTGCTCTGTTCTTGGCGCTCGGGGGCGGCGCCTACGCCGCGAGCTCTTTAGTCGCAAAGGACGGCAAGATCAACGGCTGTGTCAGCAAGCGAGGGGTCGTCCGACTCGTCGCCTCCGGCAAGAAGTGCGCCAAGGGCGAGAGGGTGGTCGCCTGGAATCAACAGGGCCCGCGTGGGCTTTCGGGAGCAAGTGGCGCGCGGGGAGATCAGGGGCAGCAGGGGCTACCGGGGGCACCGGGGCAGCCCGGGGAACCGGGACAGCGCGGATCACCGGCGGCCAGTGCGTTGACTGCACGAGTCCTCAGGACACCCACCACTGCACCGGCCATGTGGTTCGGTGCGGTGTCAGGTATCTCCCAAGGGACTACGGCCGGAGAGACGACGGTGAGGCAACTCTCGCCCAACGCGCTGGTCGTGGCACGAGACCTCGCCGTGCAGGCGGTAGATCCACCCATCGGCGATACCGGCTACCGCGTCACGTTGATGGATGACGGTGCTGCCACGGCCCTGACCTGCGAGCTGCGAAGCGCGACGAACAGCCGGTGCGACAGCGGCCCAGCGGATGCGCAGATCTCGCCGGGGAGTCGCCTCTCCTTCCGCATCCAAGAGGTCGCCAGCGGGTCACTGCATCCCGCGGGCAGCGACCTCGAGATCGGCTGGCGCGCCACAACCCCTTGATCGCTGACCTCGCTGCAGGGAGCGACAGGCGGGTAGCTGGCCGCCTGAGACCTCCACGACAGCACGGGCTTTCGCAACGGCAGTCGCATGTCCGGTGCGGCCGGCCGGGGCACACGTGGAAAAGGCTGATCTCGCGGGCGAATGGCCATGAACGGCGCGGCGGCGAACGATCGTCTCGGAGGCGTCAAGGTCAGACGCGAAGACCTTAGCGGTGGACCCCGGGAAAGCCGGCCAAGGCCGGATGGCGACGGCCTTCCGGAGCCGTCTCGCCGCGAGGATCGGGTGGATCCGGGCCTAGGGCGCGCCTCTGTGGATCTGAGGCTCCTTCCGCGCTGGCTCGACCACGGCGAGCACGCCGTAATGAGTCGTCGCTCGATGGGACGCGGTCCGCCGTCGCCACCTTGGCCCCGAAGGCCAAGGTGGTGGATAGGGTTTCGCGCCGAAGGCCAAGGTGGTGGATAGGGTCTCGCGCCGATGGCCACCCGCATCGTCATCGCGGCCGGCGGGACGGCCGGGCACGTCGTGCCCGCGCTGTGCGTGGCCGATGCACTACGGGAACGCGGGGCTGAAGTGGTGTTCGTCGGGGGCGAGCGGGCGGAGGCCGAGCTGGTGCCCGCGGCAGGCTATGAGCTGCGCACCCTCCGCGTGCGGGGGCTGAGTCGAACCGATCGGTTGGCGGCAGCGGGCGCCGTCACGCTGGCCGCCCGCGCGCTCGTGCGCGCGACGCGGATCTTGCGCGAGGTGCGCCCGGGCGCCGTGCTCGGTGGAGGCGGGTATGTCTCCGGTCCGGTTGGGCTCGCGGCCGCGGGCATGCGTATCCCGCTGGTGCTCACCGAGGCCGACAGCCACCTCGGCCTGGCCAACCGGGCGCTGGCTCCGTTCGCGCGGCGAGTCTGCCTGGCCTTCCCGCTCGACGGTCGGGAAGGCGATCGCTACCGGGTGACGGGCCGGCCCGTTCCCCCTCCGTGCACCGACAGGGCCGGCGCCCGAGCTCGGTGGGGCCTCGGAGAGAACGAGGACTGCGTGTTGGTCTTCGGCGGGTCCATCGGGGCGAAGTCGATCAACGAGGCGGCCATGAGCGGTCTGGCCGAGGCGCCGTTCGTGGTGCTGCACATCTCCGGCGCGCGCGACCACGACGCGTTGGGCCCCCGTCCGCACGGTCCGCGCTACCACCTGATGTCCTACCTCCCGATCGAGCGCTTCCGCGAGGCGCTCGCCGCCAGCGACCTCGTCGTCGCCCGCGCCGGCGGCTCGATCTTCGAGATCGCCTCCCACGGACGCCCGGCGATCCTCGTGCCCTATCCGGGTGCGACGGCGGACCACCAGGCGCTCAACGCCCGCTGGATGGTGGACGGCGGAGCGGCCGTCGTCGTGCCCGACTCGGAGCTGGACGCTCCGCGGCTGGCCCGCGAGGTCGGCGCCCTGCTCTCCGACCGGCCGCGGCTGGCCGACATGGCCCGCGCGTCCGCGCGGCTTGCCCGCCTGGACGCGGCGCGAGA
>JBBPZA010000112.1:0-19381 GCA_038199375.1 Solirubrobacterales bacterium
CGACGCTCACTCGGGCAGCTCCCAGTCATAGGTGTTCGCACGCAGCAGCTCGACGAGCTCGTCGCGCGCTCGATGCAGGCGACCCTTCACGCTGCCCAACGGCGTCTCGGTCATCGACGCGATCTCGTCGTAGCTGAGCCCCTCCACGTCGCGCAGGACCAGCACCACGCGGTGGTTCGGCTTCAGCAACGCGATCTTCCCCTCAAGGCGCGTCCGGCGCTCGCTGCTCTCAAGCGCGACGGCGGGCGTGCGACCCGCGTCGGCAGTCGTTTCCTCCCCGGCGTCTTCCGGATCGACGGGCTCGGGCCTGCGGGTCGTCACGGCGCGCAGGGCGGCGTTGTGGGTGATCTGGAGCAGCCAGGCGCGAAACGCCCCCTCGCCGCGGAAGCGCTCCAGGCGGCTGAAGGCGCGCAGGAAGGCATCCTGGCTCACGTCGTGGGCCTCCTCCCGGCCCACCACCCTCGCGGCGACGCGAAACACGACGTCGCGATGTCGCTCGACGAGCTCCTCGAAGGCCGACAGGTCCCCCGCGCGGGCGCGCAGGACGAGCTCCTGGTCTGGGTCGGGGGGGAGCATTGGTAGTCAGAGGCGCGGTGCCCGCGTGCGGGTCCGGTTCCTCATCCCCCTTTCGAGTCCGTGCGTGCGGTTTTCCCGCACACGGCTCTCCGATGATCTTCTTGGCATGGCTTACGCGACCCTTGGATAGCGGATAGTGCCCCTGAGCCGGTGAAGGCCCAGGCCAACAAGCCAGTCCTCGGTCCAGCGACCGGCCTGCCCCGCTTGCAAATGGCGGCCCTTGCGCTTGATCAACAAGCGCTTGAGCCGCCACGCGACGTGACGGTCGATCTGCCGGAACTTGTCGGCGGCGTTCCCGGTACGGAAGTAGTTGCCCCAGCCGCGCAGCACCGGGTTCAGGCCCGCGATCACCTCACGGATGTCCTTGATCCCGGCGCGACGACGACGATCGGTCAGGCCCTTGACCCTGGCTCGGACGCGTTTCATCGCCCGCTGCGAGGGCCAGCGATGCAGGTAGTAGCGGCGAACGCCGCGCTCCAGCATCCGCCCCGACACGCGAGCTCTGAAATGACAGCCGAGGAAGTCAAAGCCCTCCCGACCCTCACGGAGATCAACTACTTTCGTCTTCCCGGGATGCAGCTCCAACCCCAGACCGCCGAGGATCTCCTCGGCGACCCGAAGCGCCTCCGTTGCCTCACGCTCAGTGCGGCAGAGCACGACCCAATCGTCCGCATAGCGGACGAGCGTGCCGACACCCCGTGCGGTGAACACGCGGTCAAAGGCGTGCAGGTAGATGTTCGATAGGAGCGGTGAAATCACACCGCCCTGCGGAACTCCGGTGACCGTCTCCCGGACCATCCCGTCCTCCATCACACCCGCCTCGAGCCACAGGCGGACCAGCTTCAGCACCCGCCGGTCCGACACCCGCTCAGCGACCAGATCCAGCAATTTCTGCTGGTCAAGCTCGCCGAAGAAATTACGGATGTCGGCCTCCGCGACCCACACCCGGCCGCGCGGAAACGCGACCCGGATGCGCTCCAGGGCATCCAGCGCCTTGCGCCTGGGGCGAAAGCCGTACGAGACCTCCAGAAAGTCGGCCTCGAAGATCGGCTCGAGCACCAGCCGCGCCGCCTGCTGAACCACCCGGTCGCGGACCGTCGGGATGCCCAACGGCCGCCTACCACCATCTGGCTTGGGGATCGTCACGCGCCTAACCGGCGCGGGACGATACGAGCCCTGACGAAGAGCACACTGAAGCTCGTCGAGCATCCGCTCGACGCCGTACTCCTCGACCTCGGCCAGCGTCTGAGAATCAACGCCGGCCGCCCCCCGGTTCTTACGAACCCGCCTCCACGCCTCCCGAAGGACGTCACTCCTCCAGATTCGGTCATACAACGCGTGGAAACGGCGCTCCGGGGATCGCTTTGCACATGCCCATAGCGTGCTTTGAAGTTCTTGCACGTCCCCGCCAGTGGCCGCCACCGGCGCCATTACGCTGAACGGGTCGACGGGCGAGTGCCCGCCGGGGTAGTTGGATCGCTCTGAGGCGATCATGCCCTAGCGCTTACCTTCTCCGCACGCACGATCAAAGCAGGGGTCCTTCGCTCCTAGCGCCTTTAGCTTGACGCCGATCATCACTACTACGACCCCCACGGACTCCCGCTGCCCTCCGCCCGATTTCGCACTCGGCTTATACGAACGGTCTCTGCCGACGAGGCTGGGCAGACGGGTCTCCCTTGTTCCGCGATCAGACCTTGCGCGCGTGCAACTCCCCCTACCCCGCAGGGACCCACCGCACCCGATCCGGAACCAGGACTGGCGGACATGGCCTTCGCCGTGAAATGAGCGGCTCGGCTCCCCGATTGTGAATTTGACGAGGCTGCAGTCGCAGCCCGCGCGCTTGCTCCCTCCAAAGAGGCTCTCGACACCCCGCTCAACCATCGGGATCTCTCCCTCAAGCCGGGGCCTGCTACCGGGCGCTCCGGCGCTTACCCGGACCGGACTCTCACCGGCTGGCCTGACGCAGCTTTCAAGGCGCACCATCGCGGAGATCCTAAGCGGGGTCGTGGCCGTCCGGCCCGCGCGCAGCGGATTGGCAGCATCCCTTTGGGGACTCACGCGCCGGCTTCACGGTTACATCGATCGCGAATGTAACTCCTCGAGAGGGCGACCGGTCAGAGCAACACATCGTTGATCCGAACTCAGGAGAAGAGATTTCATGCCCCTTGCAGCGATAAAGATCGCCGACTCCTCGGCGCCCTCTCCATCGCCGTCTCGGCGCTGAAGATCCCCGCGCTCACGAGCTTCGTCCAGGCGATCTACGCCTACCTGCCGAACGTCATCGCCGCCGTGCTCATCTTCGTGCTCGCCGGAGCCGTCTCCGCGGCCGTCGGCGGCCTGGTAGCCAGCACGATGGGCGACACGCCGACCGGAAAGATCCTCGGCACCGCGGTACCGATCCTGGTAATGGGCATCGCGATCTTCATGATCCTCAACCAGCTCAAGATCGCGCCGGAGATCGTCCAGATCACCTACACCGCGCTGATCGGCTCGGTCGCCCTCGGCGCCGCGCTTGCCTTCGGCCTCGGCGGTCGCGAGGTCGCCGGCCGGATGCTCGAAGACGCCTACCAGAAGGGTCAGGAGAACAAGGACCGCGTAAAGCACGATCTCGAGAAGGGCAGGGACCGCGGCCGCCAGCAGGCGCAGGAGGCCAAGACGCGCACCCGGCAGGAGGTCGAAGGCTCGCCCGACGACGGGGAGCGATCGAGCGGGGGGCCGCGGCTCGGCGGAGCGCCGGGCGGCGCGTAGGGGCGCTCAGCCGGCGCCCGCGGCTCGGCGGAATGCCGAATGTCGCGCAGGAGCGCGGCCGAGAGGGAGGCGAGTGGGGGCGGCCTGGCGCCGCCCCCACTCGAATGCGCGGAGAGCCGATGAGGCGCGAGGCGTCGACGCGCTCGAGCGATCCCCTTCGGGCTGCAACCTCCCGCCCACGCATTGCGCCGGCGCCCGAGGGCCTGAACACTGCGGCGCGTGCGTCGCGCCGGAATCCTGGCTCTACTTGGCGTGATGGCGCTCTCAGGTCTTCTCGTCACCCCGCCCGAGCCCGCGCGCGCCGGGCGGGCTGACGTCGCCGCCCTCCAGGTGGCGCTCCGAGCCCTGGGCTTCTACCGCGCCTCCGTGGACGGCATAACCGGTCCTCTTACTCGCCGGGGGACGCGCCGCTTCCAGCGCCGCAAGGGCCTGGCGGCCGACGGCATCGCCGGACCGCGGACGCGCCGCGCCCTGGGGCGCCGCGGGCGCCCGCGGCTCGGGAGCCGGCCGATGCGCCGGGGGCAGCGCGGCTGGGACGTGGCCGCCATCCAGTACCTGCTCAGCCGCCGCGGATACGGACCCGGCGGCTTCGACGGCGGCTTCGGCCCCAATACGTCGTCCGCGGTCCGACGCTTCCAGGGCGCGGCAGGCCTCGCGGTGGACGGGGTGGCCGGGCCGAGCACCCTGCGCGCGCTGCGGCGCCGGCAGCTCTCGCGGGGATCCGGCCCGAGCGGGCCCGTCCGCTTCCTGCGCCCGCTGCGCGCACCGATCGGCGACCGCTTCGGCTGGGTCGGAGGGCGCCGCCACACCGGGATCGACTTTCCGGCGGCGATGGGGCGGCCGGTCGGCGCCGCCGGGCGCGGCGTAATCGCCTTCGCGGGTTGGAACTCGGGGGGCTACGGAAAGCTGGTCGTGGTTCGCCACCGCCTCGGCTTCGAGTCGTGGTACGCCCACCTGTCGCGCATCGTCGCGCGACCCGGGCAGTCGGTCGTCGGGGGCACGCGGATCGGCTACGTCGGCTCGACGGGTCGCTCGACCGGCCCGCACCTGCACTTCGAGGTCCGCCGCTTCGGGACCCCGATCAACCCGATCCCGCGCCTGCTCTCCGCCACGGCCGCCACCACGCGCAGCCAGCCCGCCTCCCGGCGCCCGCTCGTCTGCCGGCCCAACGGCGACGCATGGAACACCCGCGACGCCGACCCGCTGACGGCGCGGTTCGGACGCTGCCCGTAGCCGACCTCGGCGCGGGCGGGCGCTGCCCGTAGGCCGAGCTCGGCGCGTGCTCGGTATGGTCGCGGGGGCCGCCTTTCGGCGGCGACCTCACGACCGCCACCGAGGAGAGCCAAATGGCCTACCAGGTGCCCGACCTTCCCTACCCCTACGACGCGCTCGAGCCCCACATCGACGAGGCGACGATGCGCATGCATCACGACAAGCATCACCAGGCCTACGTCGACAAAGCCAACGCTGCGCTCGAGGGCACCGAGTGGGAGGGCGTGGCGCCCCGGGAGATCCTCACAAGACTCGACGAGCTGCCAGACGACATCAGGACCACCGTGCGCAACAACGCCGGAGGCCAGTACAACCACTGCATGTTCTGGCGCAGCATGAAGCCGGAGGGTGGCGGGGAGCCCTCCGGTGCCCTGGGCGAGGCGATCGCCGCCGCGTTCGGGTCCTTCGAGGACTTCAAGGCCAAGCTGAAGGACGCCGGCGTCAACCGCTTCGGCTCGGGCTATGCGTGGCTCGTCCACGACGGCACCGGGCTGGCGATCGTCTCGACGCCGAACCAGGACAACCCGGTCATCGACGGCCAGACGCCGCTGCTCGGGCTCGACGTCTGGGAGCACGCCTATTACCTCGGCTACCAGAACCGACGACCCGACTACATCGACGCGTGGTTCAACACGATCAACTGGGAGAACGTGGCCGAGCGCCATGCCAACGTGGCATGACGTCGTCGCCACCGGTCTGAAGCTGCCCGGCGTCGAGGTCGCAACCTCCTATGGCACCCCGGCGCTGCGGGTCAGGGGCAAGGGCATCTGCCGGCTGCGCTCCGACCCCGACGCGCTGGTCCTTCGCGTGATCGACCTCGCCGATCGGGAGGCGCTTCTGCGAGGCCGGCCCGACGTCTTCTTCTCGACTCCGCACTACGACGGCCATCCCTACGTCCTGGTCCGGCTCGACGTCGTCGATCCCACCGAGCTCGCCGAGTTGCTCGAGGACGCGTGGCGCCTTCGAGCACCCAAGCGGCTGATCGCCGAGCACGACGCGGCGCGATGACGCCCAGCGGACGGCGGGCGAAAGGAGGAGCGCGCTCAGCAGCCGGCAACTCGGTTCACCGTGTGGAGCGTCGGGGGCGGCGCCGTTCGCTCTTCGTGTCGAGCGCTTTGCCGTCCGGGCCGGTCATGCCCTTGACCTCGAGTGCTCGGCGGTGCGGCGGGAAGGGGATCAGAGCGAGCTCTCGGGCGATCTTGACCGCCCTCGCGAGACGAGCTTGCTGGCACCGGCTCAGACCGGTCTGCCGGCGTGACTTGATCCGGCCGTCGCGTCGCAGGTACTGCGAGAGGAAGTCCGGGTCGCGGTAGGTCAGCCGGTCGGCCTCCGCGTCGGAGAGCGGCTCTCGCGCCGCCACCGCTATGACGCCGGGAGGACCTCCTCCCGGCGATGCGTGAATTGACTCATGGGCGCGATTCTACGCCTCGCGAGCGGCGTTCGCCGGCGCTCCCAACGTTGCCGGGGTCGAGGTGGAGGGTCGGCTCGTCATGGCCGGCTACCAACGCCGCAGCGCTTTTCGCCGACTCTTCGCGCGTAAGTCGGACGCCTCTCCCGAGGAGGCGGGCCGCAGCCCGGGGCTGGAGATCCTGACAAGGTCAAGCCCTACGACGGGGCCGAGAAGCTCGTAGCTGAGGGCGACGCGCTCTTCGACCAGGCCGCCGCCAAAAGACGGTGAGGGCGACAGCTACACGCTCGCCACCGTCATCCTCGCCATCTCACTCTTCTTCGGCGGCGTTGCCGGCGTCACCCGCTCGCACGTCATCTCGGTGGCCATGACCGTCTTTGCGGCCGTCTTGGTTGCCGGCACCGGTGTCTACATACTCATCATCTGAGAGGCGGGCCGCCCGCGCCGGTGGACGACGTACACGCCGACGCGGGCAGTGCGTGAGGGCGTCTCGAGCGAGAGGAAGTCGCGCACCGCCGCGGCGTGACCGCAGAACGGGCAGGCGAGCGGGGCCGCCGGAGAGGAGCGGCCGAGCGCCGGAACGACCGGGGCGTCGCACCCGGGACAGGCGAGTGTCCCACTGGCCATCCGCCACGAGCGCGCGGCCCGACGCTCCTCGTGCAGGCCCGCCACGCGTTGGACCGGCTCCGGGCGGATCGGCTCAGAGCCGTCCATGCCGCGGGGAATCGTCATGACGAGGAGTCTAGGCTCGCGCGTCGCCGCTCAGGTGCGCTCGGTTACGTCGTAGACGTCTACGGCCGGCACGGCCATCACCCGGCTTGCCATCTCTGCCTTCAGGAGATCGAGTCGGGCGGTCTCCTCGGCGGTCCGTCCTTCCTTGCGCGCCAGCTCGATGAACTCGTCGGTCACGTATCCCTCGCGGACGGCAAGCGTCACGGTGCGGTCGCGGTAGGCGAGTCGAAAGACGAACCGCTCGAGCGTCCGGCCGCGTTCCGGGCGCTCGAGCGCGGAGTCGAGAACGTAGCGATCCTCTGTCACGGCACGGGTCACGCATTCGAAGGCGTCGCGGGCGCCGGGACCTCCGAAGGCCGTGTGCACCGTGATCTCCCGTCGCTCGGGCGGGGCGCCGGAGTCGAGCAAGGGCCAGGCACGCTCCATCACCTTGAACGCGTGAGCCACCCCGCCCGGAGAGCTCGGCCCGTGGTACTTCATCATCTCCTCGAACGAGAATTCGATGGACGTTCCCCGATCAGTTACCACGATGCCTCTCACGGCACGGATCCCGGTGGACACCCTGCCGCGCACGCTACCGCGTCCGGTGCGCCGGGGGGAAGGTGCTCCAGCGCTCGCGCCGCTACGTTCGCCGAGCAAACCAGCGGGAATGGGGGGAGCAGGATTCGAACCTGCGTAGGCAGTGCCGGCACGTTTACAGCGTGCTCCCTTTGGCCGCTCGGGCATCCCCCCAAGCGAGCGGGGAGTCTAGCGTCGGAGGAGTCGTTGGCGGACGTGTGTCCACCTCGTACTCCGCGTACTTCGGGCCGCCGAGGGTGACCCGGTTGCGGCACTGGAGAGCTTGGACCGGAATGAACCATCGGCGGCCATCCGCGACGAGCGCGAAGAGGTAATCGCACCGCGCGGCGTCGAGGTACTTGACGATGCCGTTCCAGCTGCGGTTCCCGCCGGAGGTACAGATTTGGACCCAGAAGTGGCCGACCGGCGTCCTGCTCGACGAGGTCTTGACTTGGACGCGGAGCAGGTGCTCGTCGAACTCGGCGATCAGGTCAACGTGGGGGCTGTGGCCGAGCGGCACGAAGACCGTCGCGCCGGCGCGGGTCAGCCATTCGATCGCCGCGGCTTCTCCGAGGTCTCCCTGCTTGCGGGAATGCCCACTGCCGAACATGGACCCAAGGTACGGGCCGGGTCGGAAGGTGTTACGACTTTGCGCAGGCGGGCGCTAGGGGGCGGCGTCGCGGAGCCGCTGGGCCTCTGGTAGGGCCTCGAGCTTCTTGAGCGTGTGATTCTCGATCTGGCGGATGCGCTCGCGGGTGACGTTGAAGGCCTGGCCGACCTCCTCGAGCGTTCGCGGGCGGTCGCCGGTGAGGCCGAAGCGCATCTCGATGACCTCGCGCTCGCGGGGCGGCAGGGTCGCCAGCACGCGGTGGACGTTCTCGCGGCGCAGGTTCTCGGAGGCCAGCTCGAAGGGGGACTCGGCAGTCTGGTCCTCGACGATGTCGCCGAGCTCTGAGTCCTCTTCCTCGCCGATCGGCTTCTCGAGCGAGACCGGCTGCTGGGCCATGCGCAGGATGTCGCGCACCTCTCGCACGGTGCACTCGAGCTCGCGGGCGATCTCCTCGGGCAGAGGCTCGCGGCCCAGGGACTGCACCAGCTGGCGCTCGACATGGACGACCTTGTTGAGCTTCTCGACCATGTGGACGGGTATGCGGATCGTCCGGCCCTTGTCGGCGATCGCGCGGGTGACCGCCTGGCGGATCCACCAGGTCGCGTAGGTCGAGAACTTGTAGCCGCGGCGATAGTCGAACTTCTCCACCGCGCGGATCAGGCCCAGCGAGCCCTCCTGGATGAGATCGAGGAAGGTCAGGCCGCGGCCGAGGTAGCTCTTGGCTATCGACACCACCAGCCGCAGATTGGCCTCGACCATCTGCTGCTTGGCCATCATGTCGCCGCGCTCGATGCGCCGGGCCAGCGCGACCTCCTGCTCGGCGTTGAGCAGGGCCACCCTGCCGATGGAGCGCAGGTAGAGGCGCAGCGAGTCCAGGCTGGGCTCGACGGTGAGATCGATCTCGGGCTTCTTGGGCTGGTCGGGCCGGCGCTCGCGGTCCGCCGCGGCCGCTTCGACGCGGCCGTTCTCGGAGGTCGCGGGCCTACCGTCGGCGCCGACCACGTCGATCCCCTGCTCGACGAGGTAAGAGTGCAGCTCGGAGAGCTGCTCCTTGGTGACCTCGACCTCCTCGAGAGCCAGCGAGATCTGCTCGAAGGTCAGGAACCCGCGTTCCTGACCCTCGGTGATCAATCCGCGAAGCTCCTCGGCCTCGGTGATCGGAGCATCGTCGCTGAGCAACAGCTCGGTCTTCGTACTCACGCAGTGTCCAATCGCGACATCGCCTCGAGACGTCCGGGCAGGCGCCTCCCTCGCTCCTGTACAGCTATGTCGTCAAACCTCGCGACACGGTCGCGATGGGCTGAGCCGTGACGTCCTCTCGCATCGGTGGCGGAGGGGCTTCAGCCGACCGTCGGAGTCATACCACACGAAAGCGGTCGTTCGGCGCGCCGCTACCCTGGTCCGCGACCCAGGGTTCCATGGCCGACTACACCGTCCTCCCGCTTCTCTCGCCCGACATCCAGGCCCAGCTCCCGACCCTCCACGTGAGCCTCTCGCGCGTCGGGGTGACCGGGGTGGAGAAGGTCATCCGCATCCGCAACGGTGGCGACGAGCAGCTCTACCACGCGCGGCTCGAGTGCGTCGTCGACCTCGGCCCGCGCCAGAAGGGCGCCCACATGTCGCGCTTCGAGGAGGTCGTCAACGACGCGATCGGGGAGGTCCTGCTCAACGAGACCGGCTTCCGGGCCGAATCGCTCGCCCAGCGCGTCGCCGAGCTCGTCCGCGACCGCCAGGAGGCGCGGCGCGCGGAAGTCCGCATCGCGGCGCGCTTCCCCGAGCACAAGCCCGCCCCCGAGTCTGGCATCAGGACCCAGGAGATCTACGAGCTCTTCGGGATCGCCGTCGCCGGCGCGCGCGGCACCCGCCGGGTCACCGGGGTTGCCGCCCAGGGGATGACGGCCTGCCCGTGCGCGCAGGGGCTGGTCGCCGGCCGGGCGGGCGAGCGCCTGGCCGCGCTCGGCTACTCCGAGGAGGAGGTCGCAGAGATCCTCGAGGCCGTCCCCGTCGCCACCCACAACCAGCGTGGGATCGGCATGCTCTACGTCGGCGCCACCGAGGCGTGTGACTGGGACATCGACGCGGCGGCGCTCGCGCACATCGTCGAGGAGTCGATGTCATCGGAGATCTACGAGCTCATGAAGCGCTCCGACGAAGTCGCCGTGGTCGAGAAGGCCCACCGCCGGCCGCGCTTCGTCGAGGACTGCGTGCGCGAGGCGATCGGCGGGGTGATCGCCGCGTTTCCGGACCTCGACGACGGCGTCTTCGTCTCGTCCCGCCAGGAGAACCTGGAGACCATCCACCAGCACAACGTCGTCGCCGAGCGCTTCGGCCTGCTCGGCGAGCTGCGGCGGGAGCTGGAGACGGGCGAGCACGCCGAGCGACACACCACGATCGAGGAGTGGCTGGAAGGTAGCGCCTGAGCGCGCGCCTCGGAGGGCTCAGCCGGTGTCGAGCACGCGCGAGTCGCGCGCCTCGTTGACCTTGCGCCGGATGCCGAAGGCGAAGTCGAGGCCCGAGAGCACCGTCACCGCGACCGCCGCGTATACGAGCGCGTCGACCCACAACGGAGGGCCCTCACCCGCCGCGATCAGGGCGAAGATCGCCGCGACCTGCATGACCGTCTTGGCCTTGCCGAAGTTCCCCGCCGAAATGACCACCCCCTGCGCAACGGCCGCCATGCGCATCGCGGTGACGGCGAACTCGCGGGCGATGATCACCATTGCCACCCAGGCGGCCAGCCGGTCGAGCGAGAGCAACGCGACGAGCGCCGCGATGATCAGCAGCTTGTCGGCGATGGGATCCATGAGCTTGCCGAAGTTCGTCACCCAGTTGCGGCTGCGCGCGAGGTAGCCGTCGACGGCGTCGGTCAGCGAGGCGACCGCGAAGACGACGGCCGCGAGCAGGTCGCCGTTCGGGGTTCCGTCCAGGAGCGCGACGACGAGCACCGGCACCGCCAGGATGCGCAGGACCGTGAGGACGTTGGGAACGTTGACCGGGACCATCGCGCCGCCAACGCTAGTACTTGCGGGAGGGAGTACCTAGGCTCACGCCTTGATCCTGCTCCCCGTCGCGAACATGTAGGAGCTCCAGGCAAGCGCCCCCGCCGCGAGCGCGGCGGTCACTCCGAGCGCGAGGGCGATGCTGGTGTCGGCTGATCCCAGGAAGCCGTAGCGCACGGCGCTGACCAGGAAGAAGACCGGGTTGAGATGGGAGACCTCCTGCCAGGGCGAGGGAAGGCTGTCGACCGAGTAGAAGACCCCGCCCAGGAAGGCGAGCGGGAGGATCACGATGTTGTTGACGAAGGAGTGGTGGTCGAAGCTCTCGGCGTAGATGCCCACGACCACGCCGAGCGAGGAGAAGAGGACCAGCACGAGCAGCACGGCCACGACCAGGACCAGCGGCTCGCGGACGGGCACGCCGGTGACCGGAAGCGCGAGCGCAAACAGGCCCCCGCCGATCGCCACCGCCCTGATCGCCCCGCCCAGGCTGAAGGCCAGGTTGACCTCCCACGCGCGCATGGGCGCGGCGAGCACGTCGTTGAGGTAGCGCTCGAAGCGCGCCTGAAAGATCGAGGAGCTGTTGTTGGTGTAGGCGGCCTGGGCCATGGCCATCGTGATCAGTCCCGGCACGATGAACGCGTCGTAGTCGAAGCCGTCGACCTGCTTGATGCGACCGCCAAGCGAGAGGCCGAAGACGAGGATGAACAGGAAGGCGCTGAGGATCGGCGCGACGACCGTCTGGGACCACAGCTTGAAGATGCGCAGCACCTCGCGCGCGACCAGCCACCCCAGCGGGCGGAAGCGCTCGATCAGCGCGGCGCGCCTCACGGCGCGGCCATCGCCTTGACGTAGACGTCGGCGAGCGAGTCGGCCGCGTAGGCGTCGCGAAGGCCGGCTGAGGAGTCGCGCGCGATGAGCCTCCCCGAGCGGATCAGCGCGATCTCCTCGCAGAGCTCCTCGGCCTCCTCGAGATAGTGGGTAGTGAGAAGGATGGTCGTGCCCGCGGAGTGCAGGCGCCGGATGTAGCGCCACAGCTCCATGCGCAGCTCGAAGTCGACGCCGGCGGTGGGCTCGTCGAGGATGCACAGGCGGGGCTCGTGCATGAGCGCGCGGGCGAGCAGAAGCCGGCGTCGCATTCCCCCCGAGAGCTTGGGCGCGCGCACCTTCGCCTTCCCGCGCAGGTCGAAGACGTCCATCATCTCGACTGCCCGCGCACGGGCGTGGCGGCGGGTCATCCCGTAGTAGCCGCCGTGGTAGACGAGCGTCTCCTCCACGTCGAGGAAGCGGTCGAGGTTGACGTCCTGCTCGGAGACGCCGACCGAGCGGCGCGCCTCCATCGAGTCATGGGGGTGGCCGAACACTCGGATCTCCCCCGCGGTGACCCGGATGAGGTTGCACACGGCGCTGATGAGCGTCGTCTTGCCCGCGCCGTTGGGGCCGAGCAGCCCGAAGAACGTCCCGTCCGGGATCTCGAGGTCGAAGCCGTCGAGGGCGAGGAGGCCGTCGTCGTAGCGCTTGGTCAGGCCGCGCAGCTCGAGGGCGTGCATCCCGTCGAGGCTAGTGGCTGTGCTCGGGCGCGGGCCGAGGACTCAGCAGGGACCTACCACTCCACGAGCTTCCAGATCTCCGGCGCGGGCGCCTCGTCGGCGCCGACCTCGGCGAAGATGGCCACCGCGCGCTTGAGCGCCGCCATCGCCTCGTCCGCGCGACCCGCCTCGTGGAGGAGGTCGGCGAGGTTGTTGTGCAGCGCCGCCTCGCGGTGGCGGTCGCCCTGCACGGCGCAGAGCTCGAGCGCGGTCCGCGTCAGCTCGATCGCGTCGCGAACCTCGCCCTCCCCCCGTCGCGTGAGCGCCAGGTTGTTGAGCGCCGCCGCCCGCGCCCCCGGGTCGGCGAGCTCCTCGGCCAGCGCGGCGCTGCGCTCGAGCTGGCGGCGGGCCTCGCCCAGGTCTCCGTGGCCTCTGGCCAGGATGCCCAGGATGTTGTGGGCCTGCGCGAGCGCGCGCGTATCGCCGGCGCGCTCGGCGAGCACGCGCGCCTGCCGCGCGTGCTCGCGCGCCCCGCCGGAGTCATCGCGCTCGTGGCTGGTGAGGCTCAGGTCGGCGTGGATGCGGGCGCGGCGGGCGTCGTCGTCCTCGCCCGTCGCCCCCAGCGCGGCCGCGAGGCGCGCCTGCGCGAGCTCCCACTCGCCACGTCGATGGTGGACTCCGCCGAGGCGGTGCTCGAGCTCGGCGACGTCCTCGGGCCGGCTTTGCGCCGCAGCCGTCTCGTAGCTCGCCAGCGCACCGCCGTAGTCGCCCAGGAGCGTCTGCAAGTCGCCGACGGCGGTGTGCAGGCGAGCGGTGTCCGGATGCCCCAGCCCGAGCGCGGCGCGTAAGTGCTCGAGGGCGTCGGCGTTGGCATAGACGGCGCGGTCGTGCTCGGCTGCGCGCGCGTACTCCGAGGCCGCCTCTCGGTCCTGGCCGGCAAGGCGGCGGTGGCGCGCGACCAGGGCGGGGCGGGCGCCGTGGTGCGGTCCCTGTGTCGCCAGGGCGTCCGCCGCGCGACGGTGCAGCAGCCTGCGGCGGGCCAGGCTCGTCTCCTCGTATACGAGCGCCCTGACCTTCTCGTGCCCGAAGTCGTACTCGGGGGCGTGCCCGGGCGAAGCAGCGACCTCCTCCACCAGCCCGTCCCCCATCAGCTCCTCGAGCGCGGCGATCGTCTCCTCCTCGCTGCGCCCCCCCGTGGCGCGCACGGTGTCCAGATCGAAGGAGCGCCCGAGGACGGCAGCGGCGCCGAGCACCTGTCGGCCCACCTCGCTCAGGGAATCCACGCGCGCGCGAATGAGCTCTCGAACGCCCGCCGGCAGAGGCCAGTCGGCGCGCTCGGTCTGGGAGGCCTCGAGCGCGGTCAGGTAGGAGACGAGCAGGAAGGGCACGCCCTCGGACTCCTCGTAGAGTCGGCGCTCGAGGCCCACCGTGGCTTCCGGCAGCTTTGCCGAGCGCACGAGCTCTGCCACCTCGGATTCGTCGAGGCGGGCAAGCCGGAGCACCTCGGCCCCCGCGGCACGCTCCGCCTCGGCCATAACCCGTCGCAGCCGTTGATCCCGGGGCAGACGCCAGCTCAGGACCAGGAGGACGGGCCTGCTTCGCAGTCGCCGCACGAGGTAACCGAGGAGGTCGAGAGAGGCCTCGTCCACCCACTGGAGGTCGTCCACGAGCATGACTCCGGGAGCAGCGCCCGTCGTGGCCGCGGCGAGCGTCTCGGTCACCCCGTCGAGGAACCGGCCCTCGGCTCCCGGCCCTTCGAGGCGCGCGGGCACGGCCAGATCGCTTCGAAGCTCGGTGAGGTCCGGGAGGAGGCGCGCCGCCTCGCTCAGCGCACGCGCCGGCACGCCCCCGAGCCAGCCGGCGTCGCCGCGCAGCGCAGCGCGCAGCGCCTCGACCACCGGCGCGTAGGCCAGGCCGGTCTCCTCCTCGTAGCAGCGGCTGGCAAGGGTCACTGCCCCGTGCGCGCGTGCGTGCTCGAGGAAGGCCTCGGCGAGACGCGTCTTGCCGATGCCGGCCTCGCCCTCGATGACGGCCACCCGCCCGTCGAGCCCCACGCTCCCGTAGGCATCGAGCAGCGCCCGCCACTCCTTCTCCCGTCCCACCAACGGCCGCACGGGCGGCTCCGCTCTGGGCGCCGGGCGCTGCGGCGGAGCCACTCCCGGCGCAGGCTCGAGGCTCCCGTCGCTGATCGCCCGGTAGAGCTCGGTCGTCTCCGGGAGCGGCGGCACACCGAGCTCCGAGCTCAGGGTGCGCACGCACGTGCGGTACTGGGTCAGAGCAGCCGCGCGATCGCCACTCCAGGCCAGGAGACGGATCAGCTGGCGATGCGCCGGCTCGTGGAGCGGGTCGAGCTCGAGCCGGCGGCGCGCATGGCGGACGGCGCCCGCGTAGTCGCTCCACGCCGCGCGGGCGTCGACCAGGCGCTCGATCACCCCCCCGAGCTCGCGGCGCAGGCCATCGGCCTCGAGAAGCTGCCAGTCCTCGAAGGCGGGGCTGTCGCGCACCGAGAAGCCCTCGAGCAGGTCGCCGCCGAAGAGCGCGACGGCCTCCTCGAGCTCGGTCTCGGAGGCTCCGAGCGCGGTGAGGCCCCTGAACCGGTCCACGTCGATCTCGAGGCCCGGTCCGCGGGCGAGGGCGACCCTCTCCCGCGCGGCCTCGACGTGCTCCTCGCCGATCGCCTTGCGCAGGGTCGAAAGCGTCCGCCGCAGGGCCCCGCGGGCGTGCTCGGTGTCGCGGTCGGGCCACAACAGCTCCGCGAGCGCATCGCGCGAGTGGGGCCGATCGGCGAGCGCGAGATAGGCCAGGAGCGCCACGGCCTTGCGGGTGTCAACGGACACGGGCCCTCCGTCGCGATCGATGCGCGGCGGGCCGAAAAGCGACACGGTCAGCGCCATCCCGCCACGATTATGGCCCTCCCCCGGGTTTCGTAACGCTTCCCGGGACGCTGTTCCCCGACGGCCGGCCGCGGACTCGCCCCTGGCGACCGGCGATTTGGCTCGCCGTCGCAGCCACCGCGGCGATGTCCTTCGCCACCGCGTTCCCCCCGGGGCCGCTCGAGGAGGCTCCGGCCAAGGGAATCTCCCCCGTTGAAGGGTTGGTCATGCTTGGCCAACCACGTTATGATCGGGGAGTCATGCGTGTGAACGTTGGTCAGGCGAAGACGGACCTGTCGAGGTTGCTCGCCCGCGTCGAAGCGGACGAGGAGGTCGAGATCGCGCGCGACGGCGTCCCCGTCGCGCGTCTGGTGCGGATCGAGCCATCACCCGGCCCCGGGGCGCGCTTCCTCGAGGCGCGTGGATCGCTGGCCGGCCAGATCGCGATCGCGGAGGACTTCGAGTTCACCGACGAGGAGATCGACGAGCTGCTCGACCAGCGCGCGTGAGGCTGCTGCTCGATACGCAGATCGTGCTCTGGCAACTGCAGGGAGCCCGGCCCGTCCGGCCGCGAGCCCGCGAAGCGATCGAGCGCGCGAGCGAGTTGACCTTCAGTGTCGTGTCGTTCGCCGAGATCGGCGTCAAGTCGGCGATCGGCAAGCTCGTCGTTCCCGAAGATCTCCGCGAGCACGTGGTAGGAAGCGGCCTGCGGATCCTTGGCCTGGCTCCCGATCACGGCCTCGGAGTCGCCGACCTGCCGATGCACCACCGCGACCCGTTCGACCGACTCCTCATCTCACAGGCCCGCTACGAGGGACTGACGATCCTGACCGCGGACCGGCGCTTCGCGGACTACAACGTTCCGGTGATCGACGCTGCCGCATGATGGCGGAGGCACGCGTTTTCCCTTACGCGACGAGCCGCGATCGTCTGCGATGGCGCCGGCCGGACTCTCGCTCCGCATAGTCGATGCTTAAAGCCGACCGATCGGCAGTCGAGGCAGAGCTTGACGCCGGCCGAGGTCGCTGCGTCGGCGGGCGGGCACGTCCAGGCCGGCACCGCGCTCGCCGGCTCGCGCTTCTCGATCGCCGCGCTGCTGGCCGCAAGCGAGCGAGTGCTGATCGAGACGACGCTCGGGCCGCTCGATGTCGTCCAGGGCCTGCCCGGCGTGCCGCCTCACGCTGAGCCACATCATGGTCGCCCTTCTGGTTTCGTAACGCTTCCAGGACGCCGCTGCGCTTGCCTTTGGCCAGACCGGCAGGCGACGATGGGACGAGATGACGCTTCGGGAAATCGATGCGAATGAGGATGCGGCCTGCCGCCGTCGCGTGGGCCGGCTGCGGGCTGACCGCGGCGTTCCGGCGATCCGCCTGGGGCTCGCGATCGCCGACCCTGCGTCGGCGACGCACATCAGCGATCCCAGGGTGCCCGGCAGCGGGGTGCCGATGGCGGCCTTTCAAGCTTCGGTCCTGACCGTGCTCACGCTCGCCGTCGCCGCACTGCTCCGCCCCGGGGCGCGCAACCAGGAGACTGCCGACCGCCGCTTCTACCGGCGTCGTTACGATGCCGCGCGCACCATCGAGGCCTTCAGCGTGCGGCTGCGAGATCAGGTTGAGCTGGACGCCCTGAGCGGCGAGCTTTGCGAAGTTGTGCGCGACACCATGGATCCGGCGTATGTGTCGCTCTGGCTGCGTCCCTCGCGAGGCGGGGCCGCGTGAGCGCCCGTCGAGCGGTGTGGATCGCCTGGGGGAGCGTGGCTGTCTACGTGACGCTCACCGCGGTGGGCCTGGCCCTCCAGCTCGGCGCTCCGAAGCAGGACCTTCCGGGCGACGAGGAGTCGCTCGCGCTCGACGTGGCGTTCGGCCTCGTGCTGCTCGTGTTCACGCTCGTCGGTGCACTCATCGCATCGCGACGGCCGCGGCATCCCGTGGGCTGGCTGCTGCTGGCGACGGGTCTCATCAGCGCGCTCTCGGACTTCGCCACCGGCTACGCCCGCCAGGCGCTGCTCACCGACCCCGACTCACTGCCGGTCGGCGAGTGGTTCGCCTGGCTCTCGTCGTGGCTGGAATCCTCGATCATGGGCGTCGTGATCCTGCTGCTGCTGGTCTTCCCTGACGGCCGGCTCGTGTCTCGTCGATGGCGCCCATTCGTGTGGCTGACCGTGGTGACCATCGCACTGATCCTGGCGGACGCCATGCTCACACCCGGCCGCCTCTACGGCTTCGAGCGCGTGGAGAACCCCCTCGGCATCGGGAGTGCGGGATTCCTGCGTGAGGTGGACTCCACGGCTCTCGGCCTGCTGCTGTTCCCCGTGGCCGTGGTGGGCCTGTTCGTGAAGCGCCGCCGGGCCACAGCCGAGCAGCGTATGCAGCTGAAGTGGTTCCTATTCGCCGCGTCATTGCTCGTGTTCGTGCCGGCCCTGGCGGCGATCTCGGAGGTGGCGATCCCGCAGGGCGACAACACCGCCAACCTGGTCGGGGGCTTCTTGTTCGCGGTGGCGTTCGGGATCCTCGCCGTGTCGGTCGGCATCGCGGTGCTCAAGCACCGCCTCTACGACATCGACGTGGTCATCAACCGCACGCTGGTCTACGGAGCGCTGACCGCGACGCTGGCCCTCGCCTATCTGGGCAGCGTGCTCCTGCTCGGGCTGGCTTTCCGCCCGCTCACTGCGAGCTCCAACCTCGCCATCGCCGGCTCCACGCTCGCCGTCGCCGCGCTCTTTCGCCCCGCCCGCGCGCGCATCCAGGAGCTGGTCGACCGCCGCTTCTACCGCCGCAAGTACGACGCGGCCCAGACGCTCGAGAGCTTCAGCGCGCGGCTGCGCGACGAGATCGAGCTCGACGCGTTGAGCGAGGAGCTGCAAAGGGTCGTAGGCGACACGATGCAGCCGTCGCACGTGTCCCTGTGGCTGCGAGCACCGGAGGGGCCTCGGTAAGCTCTGCGCGGCGACAAGGCTTGCCTGGTCGCTCTGGGCGCTATGCCTCTCGCTCTTCGTCGTCTTCTGCCTGCTCAGGATCCTCAACTGGTCGACTCCCACGGAGGAAGCCCGAGAGCCGTTCGTGCTCGGCATCGGCTTCCTGCTCCTCTTCCTGGCCTTCCGCGACGCTGGCCACTCCCGGCCGCCTCTCCGGGCCTGCCTCGCCGGGATGGAGCACGATCGCGTTCTTCTTGTGATCGGAGGCTCTGTCGGCCTGGCTCGCGCTGGCGTACTCTGTTCCAGGAAGATCGTCGGTAAGCCGTGTGCGGAAAAACCGCACGCACGGATTGAAAGGGGAATCTGGAACCGGGCTCGCGCAAGCGAGCAACGCGCCAGTGACTACCGATGACCGAGCCACGTGACGTCCCCGCGGCGGTCGTCGAGCAGTGGCGCCGCGCCGGGCCGGCGCTTGCCGAGGTTCGGCGGCAGGAGCTGCGACGCCTGACCGACCAGGAGGCGCTCGCGGCGGCGGAGGCGCTCCTCGACCTCGAGCGGCACCTCCCGCCCAGAAGGGACGGCTCGGGGCTGGTCGAGCAGCAGCGGATCTTCGCACGTGGTCGCAAGTGAATCCACTTTTCGCGGCGGCGGCGGAGATCCAGGACGTCTGTAGGGCCAATCGGCGGGGATTCTGCTTCATCGGAGGCCTGGCGGTACTGCGCTGGGGCGAACCGCGACTCACTCGTGATGTCGACCTGACGATCCTGTCCGTGTACGGGTCGGAAGCGCCGGTAGTAGATGAGCTCCTGGACCGGTTTGGGTCGCGTATCGACGATGCACGAGCGTTCGCCCTCCGCAACCGCGTGGTGTTGCTTCGGGCGCAGAACGACGTCCCAGTCGACGTGGCGCTCGGCGCGCTGGACTTCGAGTCGCGCGCCGTGCAGCGGGCGTCGCCGTGGGACGTCGGCGAGGTCTCCCTGATGACCTGCGGCGCCGAGGACCTTATCGTGCACAAGGTCTTCGCAGGCCGCGATCGCGACTGGCTCGACGTGGAGGGCATCGTCGCGCGGCAGGGCGAGGCGCTCGACCGCGACCGCGTGCTCCACGAGCTCAACCCCCTGCTCGAGCTCAAGCGCAGCCCCGGCGACATCGAGCGGTTGCGCGC
>JBBPZA010000113.1:0-9816 GCA_038199375.1 Solirubrobacterales bacterium
CGGTCTCAACCCGGGAACGCGGCTGGAGAGCCACGTGCACGAGAAGCCCTGCGCGCAGGCCGAAGGCGGCGCTCATTACCAGTTCCTCAAGGGAGGTCCTGAGGAGCCTCCCAACGAGATCCACGTCGAGGGGCTCGTCGCAGGCAAGGCCGGCACCGCGGTCGCTTCGGCGGACATCACCGAGATCGCCGGGCCGCTCGCGCTGTCGGTCGTCGTCCACGACGCCGTTCGGGGCGGCAAGGTGGCTTGCGCCGACCTGGCCTAGGGCCTAGGCGAGCGGTCGGGCTGCGCTGTAGGACAACATTGTTGTAGCGCGCTCGGGTGGGCCCGCCGGCTGCTGAAGAGAAGACAGCTACGAGCGCGCGCGAAGTGCCTGGGCGGCTCGTATCCGCAGTGCGAACGCCGCCTTGACCGCGCGGTCGCCCAGCGTTCCGGTCTGCGGCATGAGCCCGACGGCCTGCGCGAACTGCAACTGGTCGAAGACGATGAAGTTCGAGACCACGCGGCCGTCGCGCACGACGAAATGGTCGATCCCGTCGAGCTCGACGCGCTTGCCCGACGGCGCGACGCCCTCCCACGATGCCCCCGTGTGCGTGCCGGTGACCTTCCAGCGCACGAAGACGTTGTCGCCCTGCTCGGCCAGTTCGACGATCCGGACCACGAAGTCGGGAAGCGCGGCAAAGGCCGCATCGAACATCGAGGCGATGTCGTCGGCGCCCCGCGCGGTGCGCGTGGGAAAACGCTCCCACGTCTCGTCGCTCCACAGTGCCTTGAGGGGGGTGACGTCGTGGGTGTTGAGCACGTCGAACGCCCAGCGGATGAGCTCGGCGTTGGAGGCGGGAGCAGAAGGCTCCGTGACTGCCATGCGAGGTACCGTAGCCTCCGAGGTGGCACTCGGCAAGGCCTGGAGCCGTCCGGTCCCAGCGAGAACGACGGAGGAGAAGCGATGAACGATCCAGACCACACGTCAGGCGCGGTTCTCGAGGACGAGGCGACCGTGACCGATGAGGCCATCGAGACCCGGTGGCTCGTCGACGGCGGGCGGACCACCGCCCACAGCGACGATGCGGACGACGCCGGCGATGACTCGGGCGATACGGGCGACGACGCCGGAGACGACTCCGACGATGCCGCGGACTCCGGAGACGACTCGGGCGATGCGGCCGATGCCGCCGACACCGGCGACGACAGCGGCGACGCCGGCGCATAGCGCCGGCGCGTCTGCCGCCGAGCCCCGGCCAGACGCGCTCGGGCTGACGCTCGCGCCCGTCTCGCGGGCTGCGTTCCTCGAGGATTCCTGGGAGCAGCGGCCGCTCTACGTGCCGCGCCGCGAGCCGGGGCGCTTCGACGGGATCCTGTCGATCGACGACGCGGAGTCGCTGGTGTGCGAGTCCGGAATTCGCGTGCCGGCGTTTCGGCTCGCGAAGGACGGCGCGCAGATCTCCCTCGGCGGCTACACCGAGGACATCTCCTGGCGGCCGGGGCGCTTCTCGGGGATCGCCCGCCCGGACCGCGTCGCGGAGCAATACGCGGGCGGCGCAACGATCATCCTCCAGGCCCTGCACCTGCACTGGCATCCCGCCGCGGTCTACTGCCGTGGGCTGGAAGCGGCGCTGGGGTGGCCGGTGCAGGCCAACGCCTACCTGACCCCAGCGACCGCCCAGGGCTTCGCCGTCCATCACGACACCCACGATGTCTTCGTCCTCCAGGTCTCGGGACGGAAGCGATGGCGCCTCTACGACCCCGTCATGGAGCTGCCCTTGGGCGCGCACCGGTGGTCGCCGGGCGCCCATGGCGCCGGCCCGCCCGTCGACGAGCTCACGCTCGAGGCGGGCGACTCGCTGTTCATCCCGCGGGGATGGCCGCACGAGGCCGTCGCGGCGGAGGTCGACTCGCTGCACCTCACCATCGGCCTGCATCCACCGACCGCCCTGGACGCCTTCCGCGACGCGCTGGACGCCTGCGCCGCGGAGGACGTCGACTTCCGTCGCTCGCTCGACCCGGGCGGGGCGCTCCCCGGGCGCCTGCTCGACCGCCTCGCCGAGCGGCTGGTAGCGGAGGAGGTCACGCGCCGCGCGCGCCGGAAGTTCGTGGTGGGCCGCAGGCCGGTCCTCGACCGGCAGCTCTCGAGCCTCCGCGCGGTCGAGCGCCTCGGCGTCCACGATCTGGTCCGGCGTCGCCCGACGGTCATCGCCGACCTCGAGCTCTCCGAGGGAAGCGCGCTCCTTCGCTTCGAAGGACGGGAGGTCGTCTTTCCCCGTCAGGCGCGCGCGGCGGTCAGCGCCGCCTACGGCGCCGAGGCGCCGTTCAGCGCCGGCGACCTTCCCGGACCGCTCGACGAAGCGGGGCGCCTCGTGATCGTCCGCCGCCTCATCCGCGAGGGCTTCCTCCGGCCCGTCTGAGGGGGTTGCCGGCGTCCTCGCCGCTGGTGGAGAGCCGCTGCGGCTCAGGGCGCGCTGGGCGCCGGGTCCTCGTGGGCCTCGGCGAGCATCGTCGCCTTCTGGGCGTCGGGCTCGGAGGGGGAGAGGTCTTGCTCGAGGAACTCGAGCAGCGCCTGGTTGAACGTGACCGGGCGCTCGAGCATGGGAACGTGGCCGGTGTCCTCGAGGATCAGCGAAGTCGCCTCCGGGATGCGCCGCTCGAACTCGCGGGCGTCGCCGAGGGGAACCAGGACGTCCTCGGTCCCGTGCACGACGAGGGTCGGGCAGGCGATCTCGGGGAGACGGTCGCGGAAGTCGTAGCTGACCAGCGCGTGGAAGGCGTCGGGGAAGCCGGGCTTGCCCACCCCGTTGAGTTGCTCGAGGAGGAGGTCGCCCTCCAGGCGGGTCGGGTGGCGGATGACCAGGCCGAACGCGAACTGGAGGAGGCCCGGGCGGCGCAGGACGCTCCGGACGTGCTCGGGGTCGAGGCCGCCGCCCGACAGGAGGAGCCGTCCGACGCGACTCGTCGCGCGCGAGGCCTTGGCGATGGAGATCCCCGCAGCGGAGACGAGTACGAGGCGCTCGACGCGTTCGGGCTGGCGGATGGCGAGCTCGGCGGCCGTGAAGCCGCCCATGGAGTTGCCCACCACGGCGACGGAACCGAGGCCGAGGTGGTCGCAGAGCCCCTCGACCGCCTCGGCGAAGAGGGTGATGGCGATGGGCTCTGAGGACATCTCCGAGCCTCCGAAGCCCGGGAGGTCGAGCGCGACCACCCGGTGGTCGAGCGCGACGGCGGGCATGTTCTCGAGCCAGTTCTGCCAGCAGCCGTTGAGGCCGTGGACGAACACGACGGGCGGGCCCTCCCGCTTGCCCAGGTCGACGTAGGAGACCTTCCGCCCTGCCACCCGCGCGACGTGGAGGTGGCTCGGCCAGTCGACCTCGCGCCAACTCGGCTCGGCGCTTGCCCCGTAGTCCTCGTCGACGCGCCCCGCGGCCCGGCGGCTCGCGATCCACGCCGGCGAGGGCGACACGTGGCGAAGGGGTCCCCGCCGGTACTCGTCGGATTGCCCGCGCTTGCGCATGGCCCCGAATCTAGTACCAAATCAGCGCCTCAGCGACTCGATCGCACCGCCACCCATTCGAAGCGGCTCGGCGCCGCCGCGGTCAGCGCGAGCCCGGTTCCGAAGGCCCACTCGTCGGTCACGGACGCGGAATACGCCGGGCCGACCGGCCGCCAGCTTCGCCCATCGGGCGAGGCCGCCAGCGTGAAGCGGTTGTAGCGCCCCGACAGGCGCAGGCTGACTCGCGGGCCCGGGATCGCCACCGACCCGACCACACGCGAGCGACCTCGCCTCCTCTGCCAGGTCCTCACCCGATCGCCGACCCGCTCGATCCCCACGGCCTCAGCCGGTGTCCAGTAGGCGCCGATCCCTCCGGCGCCGCCCACGACCGAGGTCTCGGCGGTGAACGCGGCGGTTGGCGTGGTTCCGAAGAACAGCCGCTCCCGGCGGCCCGGCGCCGATCGGCGCGGGACCAGGCCGAGTGTTCCGCCGGCGACCTTCGTTCCAGGACGGCGGTCTTCCTCCCACTGCCACATGGCCGACAACCGCCCGCCCAGGAAGTCGTCGCGCTGGACCCGAACGCGCCGCTGGGCGCCGGCGGGCGCGGCGGCGACGAGGCTCGGATCACGGTCGCGGCCCACCACGGGCGCTCCGCCGCGCCAGCGCAGCCTGTCGAGCAGTGTCTGGCGCGCCACGTAGCCGATACCCCGGCTCGGGTAGGCGTGGTAGAGAAGCCAGGTGGCGCCGCGGTCGTCGGTGACCGCACCGGCGTGGCCCGGGCAACGCCACAGGCGGCTGGATTGAAGGATGGGGTTGGTGTCCAGCTTGCGATAGGGCCCCAGTGGAGAGCCCGACTGGGCGGCGCCCAGCGCGTAGGTGCAGGTCTTCCCGCAGCACGCGGCGCCCGAGTACAGGAGCGTGTAGGTCCGCCCGCGGCGAACGATCTGCGGCGCCTCCACGAGGCCGTTCTCCCACGGCTGGTCGGCGCGCAGGAGGATGCGCTCGCCCCCGACCACGGCGGTCCCGTCGACGGAGAGCCGCCGGGCGCGCAGCGCGAAGTCCGCCTTGTAGACGAGGTAGCTGCGGCCGCGTGCGTCCTGGACGGTGGTCGGGTCGAGCGGCTTTCCCGGACTGCAGACGACGGGCCCTTGATCGCGCCAGGGCCCCCGGGGCCGCGGCGCCGAGGCGACGCCGATGCACCGCCCCTCCTGACCGCGGCGCTTGGCGCTGTAGTACAGGAGGACGCTCGCCCCGCGGAAGACGAGGTGCGGCGCCCACCAGCTCTCGGTCGCCCAGCGCGGCGGGTTCGTGAAGACCGCTCCGGCCAGATGCCAGTTGACCAGGTCGCTCGAGCGCATGAGCTGGAAGACCGGCTGGAGGGAGCCGCGGTTGGTGGCGGTCGCCCAGTAGGCGCTGCCGATCCGCATCACCGTCGGATCCGGGAAGTCGGCCGCTACGACGGGGTTGCGAAAGGCGGGCAGGCCCGACTCCTCGGCCGGCGCGCCGCGAAGCGGCTGCTGAGCTGCGGGGGGGAGGACAGGGGCGGAGGACGGCGGGCTCGCGTCGTCGCGGCACCCCGCCAGGGGGAGCAGTGCGAGAAGGGCGAGGAACGCGGGCGCGGCGCCTCGAGCGAGCGCCCGCGGCGGCGGGCCCCGGTGCGTGTGTGCGTCGCTTCGAGCGAGGGGCTGTGGCTGCGTGCGCTGGTCTGGGGGCGTGTGTGCGGAGCGTCGAGCGGCCGCGTGAGGCCCAGAGGCCGCGCCCCTCACCGCGGTTCGAGCGCGTCGAGCAGGCGCTCGAGGTCAGACGGGTCGTTCCACGCACCCACGGATGCGCGCAGCAGCCCGCGGCCGGGTATGTCGCGTACCGCGACGCCGCGCGCAGCGAGGCGCTCGCGGTCTCCCTCCGAGTCCTCGCTGGTCCACGACACCAGGGTCGAGCGGCCTCGGGGCGTGACCTCGCGCCCGGCTTCGGCCAGGTGCTGGGCAAGGGTGGCCGCGAGGTCCGCCGCGCGCTCGTGTACCCGCGCCCAGCCGAAGGCCGCGAGCGTGTCATGGGCCGCGAGGGCAAAGGCCTGGCTCTCGGCGGCGAGCGATGGGGTGTCGAAGCGCCGTGCGTCGGGGTGAAGCTGGGCGTCGAGGCCCTGGCCGGCGTCGGCGAAGTTCAGGTAGGTGCGCCGCAGGGTGGGCAGGCGCTCGCGGAATGTCTCGGAGACGAAGAGCATCCCGGTGCCGTCCGGACCGCAGAGCCACTTCTGCCCGGCGCCGGCGTAGGCGTCGGCGCCCAGCGCTTCGACGTCCACCGGGATCGCGCCGACGCCCTGGGCGCCGTCGAGCAGCACCGGAACGTCGTCGCCGAGCTCTGCGAGCTGCGGCGGAGCGACCTCGCCGCCGACCCAGCTCACGTGCGAGGTGACCACCAGGCGCGTGCGAGGCCCCACCGCCTCGTGGACGCGCGCGAAGGGAGCCATGGTGATCGTCGCGCCGCGCAGGTCGCGAACCGCCTGGAGCGCGCCGAGCACCCCGGGATGCTCCTGGTCTGAGGTGACGACCTCGTCGCCCGCTCGCAGGTCGAGGCCGCCCACGACCGTCGCGATTCCCTCAGACGTGCACGTCGAGAGCGCGACGTCGGCGGGCGAGCAGCCCAGCAGCCCGGTGTAGGCCGCGCGCTGGCGGTCCATCAGCTCGAAGCGGCGGTCGAAGTGTGCGCGCAGCCTGCCCTCGCGCGCCTCGCGCTCGACCTCCTCGTGCGAGGCGATCACCGCGTCGGTGGGGACCGGCCCGTCCGTTCCCGCGTTGAGGTAGGCGAGGCGCTCGAGCACCGGGAAGGCGGCGCGCAGGGCGGCAGGCTCCACCGCAGGCACCCTAACGAGGTCGGCGCCGGGGCTCGCCGGGAGCCGGAGCACGGCTGGAAGGGGTGCTCGCGAGCGACGCGACCTACGTTTGCCCTCTATGACGTGGTCAACGTAGGTCTCGCAGGCTGAAGTGGCGACTAGCATCCGAGCGATGCGCCTCTCGCTCCCCGACGGCACTCCGCTGGAGCTCCCCGACGACGCCACCGGCGCCGACGCCGCGGCGGCGATCGGGGCCGGGCTCGCGCGTGCGGCGATTGCGGTGAAGGTCGACGGGGAGGTCCGCGACCTCGCCCGCCCGCTCGCCGAGGCTGACGGCCATCCCCCGCCCGACGGGGCTTCGCTCGCGATCCTCACGCCGCGCGACCGCGACGCGCTCGACGTCATCCGCCATGACACCGCCCACGTGCTCGCGACCGCGGTGCTCGAGCTCTACCCGGGCGTGAAGATCTCGATCGGGCCGCCGATCGAGAGCGGCTTCTACTACGACTTCGAGTTCGCCGAGGGGGTGACGGTCTCCGAGGCCGACTTCGAGGCCCTCGAGGCTCGGATGGGAGAGCACGTCGCCGCCGACGAGCCCTTCGTCCGCGACGAGGTGACCATCTCGGAGGCGCTCGAGCGCTTCGGCGCCGAGGGTCAGGACTACAAGGTCGAGCTCATCGAAGACCTCGTCCGCGACCAGGGGATCGACCACGTCTCCCTCTACAGGAACGGGCCGTTCACCGACCTGTGCCGGGGGCCTCACTCGCCCACCACCAAGCGCGTCAAGGCGTTCAAGCTCGAGTCCGTCGCCGGCGCCTACTGGCGGGGCGACGCCTCGCGTCAGATGCTCACGCGCATCTACGGGACGGCCTTCTTCTCGCGCGAGGAGCTCAAGGAGCACCTGCGCCGCCTCGAGGAGGCCCGCGCCCGAGACCACCGCAAGCTCGGCCGCGAGCTCGGCCTGTTCCTCATGTCCGATCTCTCGCCGGGCGCGCCGTTCTGGCAGCCCAACGGGATGGTCGTCTACAACGAGTTGACCGGCCTCGTCCGGGCCGAGAACGCCAAGCGGGGCTACAGCGAGGTGCGCACGCCGATCCTCTACGACGTCGAGCTCTGGAAGCAGTCGGGGCACTGGGACAAGTACCGCGACAACATGTACTTCACCGACGTCGAGGAGCGCGCCATGGGCCTCAAGCCCATGAACTGCCCCGGCCACGTCCAGCTCTTCGCCGCCGAGCGCCACTCGTATCGCGATCTGCCGATCCGCCTCGCCGAGGCCGGGCTGGTCCATCGCCACGAGCCCAGCGGCGTGCTCCACGGGCTGCTGCGCGTGCGCGCCTTCACCCAGGACGACGCCCACATCTTCTGCACCGAGGAGCAGATAGAGGACGAGGTGCTCGGCTGCCTGGACCAGGGCTTCGCGATGTATGACCTCTTCGACTTCGAGCCGCGGCTGGAGCTCTCGACACGCCCGCCGCAGCGCATCGGGACCGACGAGATGTGGGATCGCGCCGAGGCGGCGTTGGAGCGGGCGCTCGAGCGGCGCGAGCTCAGCTACGAGGTCAACGAGGGAGACGGCGCCTTCTACGGGCCGAAGATCGACCTGCACATGACCGACTCGATCGGTCGCTCGTGGCAGCTTGGCACCGTCCAGCTCGACTACTCGATGCCCGAGCGCTTCGACATCCACTACACGGGCTCAGACGACGCCCAGCACCGGCCGGTGATGATCCATCGCGCGCTGCTGGGCTCCTTCGAGCGCTTCATCGGGATCCTCACCGAGCACTACGCGGGGGAGTTTCCCGTCTGGCTCGCGCCGGTCCAGGCGGCGGTGCTGCCCATCGCCGACCGCCACGTCGCCTACGCGCGCGAGGTGGCCGAGCGGCTGCGGGCCGATGGCGGGCGGGTGGAGGTCGACGACCGCGGCGAGTCGGTCAAGCGCAAGATCCGCGACGCCGAGCTGCGCAAGGTTCCCTACATGTTGGTCGTCGGCGACCGTGAGGCGCAGGCCGGCGAGGTCTCGCTCCGCGTCCACCGTGAGGGGGACGTGGGAAGCGTCGGCGTCGAAGACGTCGCGCAGCGTCTCGCGGGCGCGCGCGGCGCCTGCGCGCGCGGCTGAGCTGCGTTGCGCGGGCCACGGGCTCGACTGCCGATCTGCCCAGCGCGGGCGGGCTCGCCAGCGGACCTGCCGAGCTGCCGCTATACTCGCGGTCGTTGACGCAGCAGCTTCCCATCGCCTCCGCTTGACGCGCCGCCACAGCACCTAGTGGCGGTTCCGAAGCGCTTCGACCGCCGGCCCCCTGAGCGGGACCAGACTCGCATCAACGAGCGCATCCGCGTACCTGAGGTTCGCCTCATCGGCGACGACGGCAACCAAGTCGGGGTCATCAAGACCGCCGAGGCACTCAGCTATGCCCAGGAGCGCAACCTCGACCTCGTCGAGGTCGCTGCGGATGCGCACCCGCCGGTCTGCCGCGTGCTCGACTACTCGAAGTACAAGTACGAGCAGGAGCAGAAGCTCAAGCAGGCGCGCAAGCACCAGCAGAGCATCAACGTGCGCGAGATCAAGTTCCGTCCCAAGATCGCTCAGCACGACTACGACACCAAGAAGGGTCACGTCGAGCGCTTTCTGCGCGAACGCGACAAGGTGAAGATCACCATCATGTTCCGCGGCCGCGAGGTCACCCACCCCGAGCGCGGCACCATGATCCTCGAGCGCCTCGCCGAGGATCTCGGCGACCTCGCGATCGTCGAGCAGCGTCCGATCCAGGACGGGCGCAACATGACGATGCTGCTGGGGCCGGGCAAGCTGCTCAGCCAGCCCGAGCAGCCCGAGCAGCCCGAGCAGCCCGAGCAGCCCGAGCAGCCCGAGCAGGCCGAGCAGGCCGAGACAGCGGCCGGCTAGCGCGATCGCGCCGGCAGCGCGAGCCCGGCCCCCTCGCCGGCCCGAGCCGGTGGTTTCCACCGGCCCTCCGGGTGTCGTTTGCTTTACTAGGCGGCCTCATGCCGAAGATGAAGTCGCATTCGGGCGCCAAGAAGCGCTTCAGGACCACCGGGACCGGCAAGCTGCGCGGGCGGCGCGCCTTCTCGAGCCACATCCTCGAGAAGAAGTCGCCCAAGCGCAAGCGCAAGATGAGCCGTCCGGTCGAGATCTCCGGCAACGACGCCAAGCGGGTGCGAAAGCTCCTGGGGACCAACGGATGAGCCGGGTCAAGCGCTCCGTCGGAGCGCGCAAGAAGCGCCGGGCCACCCTCAAGCTCGCCAAGGGCTACCGCGGCGAGGCGCACTCCAACTACAAGCGCGCCAAGGAGGCCGTCCTCAAGGCCGACCAGTACGCCTACCGCGACCGGCGCAATCGCAAGCGCGACTTTCGCCGGCTGTGGATCACCCGCATCAACGCGGCCGCGCGGCAGAACGGCATGAGCTACTCGCAGCTCATGCACGGCCTGTCGCTGGCCGGCGTCGAGCTCGACCGCAAGATCCTCGCCGACATCGCCGTCCGCGA
>JBBPZA010000114.1:0-83092 GCA_038199375.1 Solirubrobacterales bacterium
ATCGCCCGCCGCGCCTACGGGTTTCACTCCGCCAACGCCGCGCTCGCGCTCATCCATCTCACCTGCGGACCAGTCAAACTCACGCTCCCACACGAACAGACGCTCGCATAACCTCCACCTACGATCACCCACGGAGAGCCTTTTTTTGGACCAGCGGGTTCATCCGCCGTCCCAAGGGCGAGAGGCGCTTCGTCTACACCCTCGTCTCTGACGAGGCACTCGCCTCGGCGAAGCGAAGGGTGAAGGCCCTGACTGGGCGAGCGACGAGAAACATGAGCCTCGCCGCCCTGCTGATGCGGCTGAACTCCCGCCTGCGAGGGTGGGCGGCCTACTTCCGCTACGCCGCGGCCAAGCGCACGTTCTCCTATCACTACGAGACACCATTAGCCGCATAGCGACAGCGAAGGACAAAAGGCTGCCGGACCCGGTGCCCCCTATCGCTTTGCGCCGGGAGCGATCGTCCGGCAGGCCGTGCCGTCACTTCTGCTTCTCGTCCGGAGGAGGCGCCTCGGCGGCGCCAGCGGGGACGCCTGCTTGTCGCGCGAAGCGAATCCGCCGGCGCGCTAGCTCCTCGTATGGGAGACAGCAGCGGCGGTTCCCTGGCCGCGGACACACGGCCGCGCGGGGCGGCCCGGGGACCCGCTACTTCGACTGGCGGCAGATCACGAGCTCAACGGCGAAGTGGCGTACGTTCTCGCACATGGCCGACAATGCCGACGATGCTGACGAGCTCATCTCCGTTGAGGAGCTAGCTTTGCGCTGGCGTACTCCGGTCAGCGCGGTCGCTGACCTCGTCGCCGACGGCACGATCCCGAGTCTCGATGGCGGCCAGCTTGTGCGCCGCGGCCGGCTGAACATGCCTGTGCTCCGGCCGTCTTGGGCTGAGGCGGCCCGCGTCGATTCGCCGGGCGCAGCTCGCCGGCTCGATCTCGATCTCGAGCGTCGGCTGCATCCGGCGGCCTCGGCCGCGGTCGACCTCCATAAAGCATTAGCCGATCGTGACGCCTTTGCGGTGTGGGAGCTCAGCTCACAGGACAGCCGCGAGGAGGCTGGCGATCCGGAGCAGCTGGTCAACCTGTGGCTCACCACGCCCGGGGATGTGTTCAGTGCGCGGACCGGTATTGCGACCGGCGTCTACGCGCTTGTCCCGTACCGCGGCGTTGGAGTGCGGATCGTTGCTGGCGTCGGTCCGTTCCCGGTTGTGTATGACCGTCCGACACCGCAGGCGGCGGTTGGGATCTTCGTCTTCATCTTCGAGGACGGACGGTGGGCAGCCGATGTGCTGCTTACTGGCGCCGATGTCGACTACGTTGAGCTGGTGCGGTCGGCGCCCCCAGACGGCTGGTCGCGGGCCGACGGCGCGCTCCCGTAGGTAGACGTCTGCTCACCGAAGGTGCCGACGTCGAAGTCGTCCGAGAGCGGGTCGCCGTCAACGATCCGTTCTTCGGTGAGATGCAGGAACGGCAACGCAAGCGCGAGCAAGCGATCGGCGGGGAGGCGCAGCAGCGCGTCGCCGAGCGCGACCGAGAACCGCTCCTCGATAAGCACGAACCCAAGGAATGTCGCAACGGCCAAGCAGGTGAGCAGCGCCGTCATCGCGAGATACGAACCGACCGGCAGCTCGACGGCGAGACCGAATAGGTCGACCATGCGCTCCGGCACCGGTCTGTCGGTCCATTCGGCAACGACCGCCGGATCGACGATCACGGTAATGAGCGCATAGAGGTAGACGCTCACGGCCCCGGCGATAAAGAGCGCGCAGACGGCGAGCCGGGCCAGCAGCGGTCTGGTGAGCTTCCGACGCGAGCTTGCGGCTATGAACTCGGCGTACTGCGCACCGTCGGCCGGCCACGCGTCAGCGATAAACGCGTCAGCTTCGGCGGACGCAAGCTCGAACGTCTCGTCGCGCAGTCGGGACCGTAGCGCGTCGCGCGTCTCGTCGACGCGCGACGAGGCGCCGACAAGCGCAGTCGCACGGGCGACAAGGACCTGCGGCAGCTCAGCCCGAAGCTGGCGGACGACGAGGACGAACAGCAGCCCGACTGTGATGGCGCTGAGCACGACGACCCGGGTGGCGTCAAGTGCGTCGGCCACCTTCCAAACGTCTGCCGAGAGCGACGGCAGAACGAGCACGACGAGAACGAGCGGCGCGACGAGGGGTGCGGCTTTTGGAATCGCCGCGACGGCGACCGCGACGTCGCGAGCATTCCGGACACCGACCTGGCGAGTGATAAGTCCGACGACGAGCAGCCCTCCTGCGGGGATGACGTGGGTGAGGAGCCAGTGGCCATCGGTGCGGATCTGCAGCCACAGCGTCAGCGGCCACCCGATAAGCACCACCACTACGGCGAGCCAAATCGACCGGTTCGAGATGACCGAGAAGACGGTGAGTACTCCAGCTCCGACAAGCGGCCACGACCACCACGGGCCGTTGACGAGATCGGCGATGCCGAGCGGGAACCCGAGCAAGACGACTAGGCTCGTAGCGGTTGTCATACGGTCTGAGGACGGCTGCGTCGTGGGCACTTCGCCGGCGGCAAGCTCGTCGAAGCCGCCGGCGCGGAGTGCGCTGGCCAAGCATCGGCGCAGGATGCTCCGCCGTTGGGCATCGGTGAGCACCGGCGGCGCTGGCTGGAGGCCGGCTTCGGTGTCCATCACTCGTCAAGTACGACACAACCAGTCGGGCTTCGAGCCCGCCCCGGTCGAGGCGGTGCCCGAGTTCGGGAAACTGTGAGATTGTGTTTGGCGCGAGCCACTCTTCGACTGTACGGGCGAGTGCGGGCCCAGTACGCCACCGGCTCGAGGGGCGGACTCACGAGCCTCGCGGTGCGCGGCGGCCCGGGACGGCGACTCCGCAGAGGCGCCTGCGGACCGCCACCCCGGCCGCCGTTACGACCACCCCGACCTGATCGCCACGGCGGACCGGCCGCCCCCGTAGCGGGTGCGCGACCTGGCGATGGACGGGCACCTGACGATTCTCGCCGCCGAGGGCGGCGAGGGCGAGACGTGGCTGGGGATGGCGCTGCCCGGCGGCGTCGCGCAGGGCGCCCGGCGAGTAGTCCTCGTCCGTACGCCTCCGGCGCTCTCGGGCGCGTTCTAGGCCGCTCCCGGCCGTTCTAAGCGGCGGATCGCCCCGACCCAACCTCCCTTCCCCCACCCGAGCCGTCGGAGGGGCTCAGATCGCCTGATTTGAGTGTTCCGAGCGAGGAAACAAACGTCCGCTTCACCTCTGTCACGAGAGCTTTGAAAGGTATAGTTCAGGTATGAACTTCACCACCACCACAGAGGAGAGCGGCATGACCGTAAGCGAGCTGATCGAGTACCTCGAAGGGTGCGACCAGGACGCAGAGGTTCTGATGGCAACGCAGCCCACCTGGCCGCTCCAGTCCCACGTCCGCGGGGTCATCTCCGCCGAGGAATCGAGGACGACGACGAAGACGAAGACGGGGATGAGGCCCCGAGCCTGGGCAACGTCGTCTACATCGTCGAGGCTGAGCAGTGCCGCGACATGCCTTACGCGCCCCGCGCGGCCTTCGACTGCGCGCGATGACCGTCCCCACCACCAGCAGGATCAGCGACCTAGGTCGCCACCGCGATCGCCACCGAGCTTGCCGAGGTAGTGCTCGACCAGGGTGGGCACCCGGACGCGCCAGGCCCCACTCTTTCAGAGCGATGAGGCGCAGTGCCTCACCTCCCTGATCTTCCGCCTGACCAAGACCTTCGCCACCGAGGCTGGCTTCGACCGGGACAGGTTCATGAAGCTGGCCCGCGACCTCGAGCACGGCGCCAAGCACCTGGACGTCTGAGCGGCGATGCCGGTCGAGGTCGAGCTTCTCACCACGAGCTGGCGGACAGTCCACGACCTGCTCAAGCAGCGGCAGCCGCGCGAGCTGGGCTTCATGCCCGTCCGCGCGTCGCTGGGGAGCCCGAAGTTCTGGCCCGAGGCCAAGGTGCTCCCCTACATCGCTGAGCTCGCGCCCGCCGGCCTAGCAGGACTGGTGGACGCGCCGGTGCTCCTGGGCGAGGTGGTAGCGCCAGTAGTCGTCGAAGTCGCCGTTTGCTCGGATCGCTCGTAGCTTGAGGATCGCTTCGGCGCCTTGGAGGCCCCAGCGGGCGCCGGTGAGGTCCATGCGGTCTTTGACCAGGTGGCGGCAGGCGCCCTCGATCACTCCGGTGGCGATCGGCCAGCCCCACCGCAGCGCGGTGGGGTAGTCGAGGTATGGGCGCTTGTTGGTCAGGTAGGCGGCGCAGGCGTCGGCGCCAGCCCGCTGGGGAGGGGAAAGGCCGCCCTTGGTGGCTTGGCGGCGGATCGCGCCGGCCACCTTGGCGGCGCCGCATTCGAGGATCCGCTTGGCGTGACGGCGGACCCACTCCTCGGCGGCTGGGTCGCCCTCGCGGTGAAAGCTCCAGGCGGCCTTCCACAGGTACTCGAGCACGTGCACCAGGTCGACGAGGATCGCGATGTCGATCCCGCGCTCGGTCGCTTCGGTCTCGATCCGGTCGATCTGGTGGTTGTTACCGTCGACTAGCGCGACCCAGTCGCGCGCATGGCCGCGATCGCGCCGCTCGGCCTCGTCGAAGACCTCTGAGACGACCGAGGCGGCATCGTCGGTGACCGACGCGGTGAGCCATTTGCCCTTGGCCTCGGGCCCCGGCTTGGCCTCCCGGCGCTCGCGCTCGTTGGCGGGCAGGATGTCGGCCACCCCGCGCGGGGCGGGCGTTGCGTCATAGACGGCGCCGACCTCGGCGATCCGCTTGCGATTGCGCTTCTCGCCCTTTGACAAGCGGGTCTTGAGCTTGCCTTTCGCCTTGGCCGCCTGCTTTTTGGTCGCGGGCCTGAGCGCGTCGGGGCGCATCACCACGCCCTTGCCATCGCAGGAGAGGACCAGCGCATCGCCGTGCTCTGATAGGGCCGGAGCCCGGCCCGCGTAGAAGGCGTCGAAGTCGCACGCGGCGCGACGGGCCAGGCCCTCCAGCTGGCGCTTGCCCACCCGCTGGGCGCTGCAGCGCCGCACCGCCTCACAAGCATCCTCAAACGAGCCGCGCGCCGACTCGATCGCCGCCAACCGCCGCAGCCCGTGGGAATGCTTCTCTGCGGGCAGATTGAGCATCCCATCGGCCGGATAGAGATTGCAGCGCCCGCGCTGCCGGTAGGCGATCCGCCGCACCCCAACCTCACCAAAAGAAAAAACAGTGCTCGGCAGTGGCCGTGTGATCGGCCAGCAAGTCGCAAAGAGGGCCCAGCACCTCCGGACCCAAGTTCCCCCGCTCCGGATCGCGGCCGGGCCACCGCGAGCCCCTTGCGTTGTCCGGGTCCGGTGATCCGACCAGGGCGTGCCACTGCATCACCGAGTGGGTACGGCGCCCGGTCGCTTGCGCCACCTGAGTCCAGGTAGCCGGCCTGCCGTCTGGATCTGCAGCGGGATGACAGATCCTGGCGTAGGCGGAATAGCCGCTCGGCACCGTTCCGGCGACCGTGCCAACGTCACCCAGCCGCGGGGCGATCCAGGACGCAGCGGAGACGTCATCGCTGTAGCGCAGGTCCCCAATCCACATCGCTCAAGTCTGACGAACGAGCGAAACAATTCCAGCCGCCGCTTGACCCCCGGTTTCCAGTCCCACAGATCCCCCAGGCAGTTCCACGTCTCCCGCTTTCAGCCGATGACGGGGCGTCCGGCCTACCGCCCCCCCGGATGCTCGCTGCGGACGAAACGCGGTCGGCAGCTCGATGCAATCCTGCCCTCGCTCGCCGTCAGGAGCGACCGTACCGCGCGCCCCACACGTGCACGAACGTGCAAGAGTGACCACTTGAGTCACCTCGCGCCGGCAACCGGCGCGGCGACGCGTAAGGCGTCGTCTGCCACCGCCGTCGATCTCGGCAAGCGCTCGCGCGACCTTGGGGCGGACCCGGAGGGCCCAGTCCAGCTCGCGTAATCTCGGCCTATGCTCCACGTCGACCACGTCATCTACGGCGTCCGCGACCTCGACGCCGCCGCGCACCACCTCTACCGGAAGCACGGCCTCGCCTCGGTGGTCGGCGGCCGCCATCCGGCGTGGGGGACCGAGAACCGCATCGTCCCACTGGGCGACGCCTACCTCGAGCTGATGACGGTGTTCGACCCCGAGCTGGCGGCGAGGACGCCGCTCGGTCGCTTCGTCGCGCGGTGCATCGCCCGCGGCGACGGCTTCCTCGGGTGGATGGCGGCTGGCGAGGGCTTCGAGGATCGCGCCGCGGCGCTCGAGCTCCAGCCCGAGTCCTTCAGCCGCCGGCGCCCCGACGGCGGCGAGGTGCGCTGGCGGCTCGCTGGGCTGGAAACGATGATCGCCGAGCCGCCGCTGCCCGCCTACATCGCCTGGGACGACAAGCAGGCGTTCCCTGGCCGCATGCCCTTGGCACACCGTGGCCTGCGACCACGAGGCTTTGCATGGCTCGAGCTCGCGGGCGACGAGCGTCGTCTGCAGGACTGGCTCGGCGCCACCGCGGGGCTCCCGCTGCGCATCGTCAACGGCAAGCCCGCCGGCCTGCGCGCCGCCGCAATCGCGCTCGGATACGGCGATGAGATCGTGATCCGCTGAGCCCGCTCCGCGATCACCCGGCCGCCGCCCCGATGCCCTCTCGATCGCGGGGGCGAAATCGCGAACCGCCGACCGGCGGCCCTGCGATCATCGCGCCGTGAGCCCAGCGCCCGAGACGTTCGCGGATTGGTTGCGCGACCACCCGCCGCACGACGAGGCATTCACTCAAACGCTCGCCGGAGTCACCGAGCGCACGCGAGACGGTGAGCCCTTCGAGCTGTGCGTTCGCGAGCTGCTCGACGAGCTCGCGCTGCTCCCCCGCGAAGGCTTGATCTCGCGCGCGCTCGCGGCCCGCCCCGAGCCGACCGGCGACCCCAGGCGCGACGCCTACCTAGCAGCGCTCGCGGAGCACGTTGCCTTCACCCGCGGCGTAGAGCGGCCGGGATGGTGCGTCGAGCCCTCGCGCTTCCTCGACCGCTTCTGGTTCCCGAGCAGCACGCCCGGCCTGCGCGCCCTCGCCGTCGTGCACTCTCCCGCCGCCTTCCGTCGCCGCGGCATCTTCCTCGGCCCCGGGGCGCTCGAACGGGTCTGAGCCGCGATGAACCGCGACCAGATCCTGGAAGCGCTCAGCACGCTCGCGCAGCGCCTCCACGAACGGGAGATCCAGGGTGAGATGTACCTGGTCGGCGGGGCGGCGATCGCGCTCGCCTACGATGCTCGCCGCGCGACCCGGGACATCGACGCCGTCTTCGAGCCCAAGCTCGCGATCTACGAGGTCGCCGCCGAGATGGCCGACGAGCTCGGGCTGCCGGTTGGCTGGCTGAACGACGCCGTCAAGGGCTTCCTCGGCGGAGACGACCCGAGCGCGGCGCCGGTGCTCGACCTGCCAGGCCTCCGCTGCCTGGTGGCCTCCCCGCGCATGCTGCTCGCTCTGAAGGTTCTCTCCCACCGTTCGGGAGAGGACGAGGACGATCTCCGTCTCCTGGCCGGCGAGCTCGGGCTAGCAAGCGCCACCGAGGTGCTCGCGGTGGCTGAGGAGGTCTTCGGCGACCGGCTCGACGCGGGCGCTCGGTTCTTCGTCGAGCAAGTGCTGGACGGCTGACCCTAAAGAAGGAGCGGCTGCCGGCTGCGGTGGACATCGCCTTGGCAGGGTCTCATCGCTGAGCGCGGGCCAGCGGTCAATCGCGGTAAGCGCGCCGTGAAGACCCAACGGGCTCGCGTCGCTCAAGCGATCTCGCGCTTGATCTCATCCGCGGAGAACAGCTCGCCGCGCGCGATCTCTGCTTTCGCCTCGCGCACGCCTTCTTCCTCCTCGGGCGTGCTCGGCTCGTCGTCGAGCGGCGCGCGGTCTAGCAGCTCATCGAGCGTGTCGGAGTGGCGGTGGTGTTGGGCTAGGTAGTTCAGCGTCTCGGCGGCTTCGGATTCCGAGAGCCGCTCGACCGTCTGGCGTAGCTTTTCCTTAGCGCTCATCGCTCCCAAAGGTAGCGCGCGCGGTCACGTCGACCGCAGAGGATGCTGCAAGCCCTTAAGGGGTCGATCGGCGCACGCGGCCTTCGCGGTAGCCCAGGAGCGCGCCCACCACGGCCATGACCACGAGCACGGCGAAGGCGACCAGCGCCTCGGGCGAGGTGAGGTCGTCCAGGCTGCCGCCGAGCGCGGTGTAGGCGAAGGCGCGCGGGGCGGCGCCGAGCGCGGTGGCGGCGGCGAAGGTCCGCAGCGGGATGCGGCTGAGCCCAGCCGCGTAGTTGACGAGGTTGTAGGGGACGCCCGGGGCGATGCGCGCGTAGAGGACGGCGAGGAAGCCCCGGGCCTCGATCCAGTCCTGCGTACGCTCGAGACGGGAGCCGGCGAGGCGCTCGAGCGAGCGAGCGCCCAGCCGCCGGGAAACGGTGAAGGCCGCGCTCGCGCCCAGCACGGCGGCCGTCAGGCTCACCGGGAAGCCGAGCGCCGTGCCGAACAGCAGCCCGCTCGCGCCGGCGAGCAGCGGCCCCGGGAAGAGCGCGACGGTGAGCGCCGCCGAGACGAGGACGAAGGCCAGCGGGGCCGTTATCCCGAAGGGCTCGATCCAGTCGCGCACCCGCTCGCTCGAGAGCCCGCCCGAGAGCGTGACCAGCGCGAAGAGCGAACCGATCGCCAGCGCCAGCGCGGCGAGCCGGACCCGCGCCCCCCGCGGCGAGAGTGCGACCTCGGGAGCCGCCTGGGCGGGCGGGGCCCCGTCGGCGGCCCGGCGCGTTCGTCTGAAGGAGCTCAGGCCGCCGCGCGGGCGTAGAAGGCGCTCTCCTCCCGGCCCAGCTCGGTCGCCGGGGGGTCGTCGTAGAGCCACTCGCACATGATCCTGAACCAGTTGTTGCTCGCGCGAAGCTGGGAGAGCACGGCCATTGTCAGCATCTCGACGCGGCGGGCGAAGAGGTGCTCGCCGGGCAGGGTCTGGTGGCGCATCTGGTCGAAGTAGCTCGAGCGCGGGTCCGAGGTCTCGATCACGATCTCGCTCGCGAGCTCGGGCGTGAGCGAGACCTCCTCGTCGGTCATGTACCACGCCGTGCCGTCGCGGAGCTGGGCGAGCAGCCGCTCGGCCGAGAAGCGGTCGGGGTCTGAGAGGAACCCGTGCTCCCTGAACGTCCGCATGACCTCATCCCCGTCGCCGTCGGCGACCGCGCGCAGGGTGTGCATCTCGAGCGTCACCGCCGCGGGATCCATGCGCTTGAACAGGCCGAAGTCCAGGAAGGCGACCCGGCCGTCTCCGAGCAGCAGGTAGTTGCCGGGGTGCGGGTCGCCCGAGAACTGATGATGGCGGTAGAGGCAGCCGAAGAAGAAGCGGAAGATGATCTCGCCGATTCGGTCGCGCTCGGCCTGCTCACAGCGCTTTATCTCCTCGAACCCGACACCTTCGACGAACTCCGAGACCAGCACGCGCTCGCGGGAGAGCGACGTCACGACTTCGGGGATGACGATGAACGGATGGCCGCGGAAGATGCGCGCCATCGCCCGCTGGTTCTGGGCCTCGAGCTCGTAGTCGAGCTCCTCGAGGATCCGCCCCCGGATCTCCTCGCCGATCGCCTTGACGTCGAGGCCCGGCGCAACCCGCTTCACCAGGCGCAGGATGATCCCGAGGTTCTGCATGTCGGCGCGCACGGCGGTGTTGACGCCGGGGTACTGGACCTTTACGGCGACCTCGCGGCCGTCGTGCAGCCGCGCGCGGTAGACCTGCCCGATCGAGGCGGCGGCGATCGGGTCCTCGTCGAACCGGGCGAAGACCTCCCCGAGCGGCTCGGAGAGCTCGTCCTCGATCACCCGCCGCATGTCTTCGAAGCGCACCTTCGGGGCGGCGTCGCGCAGCTGGGCGAGCTTGGCCTGGAACTCCTCGCGGTGCTCCTCGGGGACCATGCCGACGTCGAGGAAGGACAGGACCTGGCCGAGCTTCATCGCCGCGCCCTTCATGGTCCCCAGCGCCGCGACGATCTGCTCGGCGGCCTCGACGTGCCGGCGCTCGAGCGCCCGGTCGCGCCCCTCGTCGGAACGCGTCAGGTTCGCCGCGCGGGTGCCGAATCGGCGCAGGGCCTGGCCGGCGGCGAGCGACCCGACCTTGGCGGTGCGGCGCGCGCGGGAGGTCGGAATGCGATCTTTGGCCACCGGAGGATGGTACGAAGCAGCGGTTTCCGTGGCCCACGGCAGACTTGCCTAGAATCTCTCCGGCACCAGGACGACTGAAACGGAGAACGGGATGGGTGGGAGGCAGGAAGACGCGCGCGTGGTCGCGCCAGGGCCGGAGGACGTACTCGCGCCAGGGCCGGAGGACGTACAGCCGGTCGCCAACGAGACGCGCGATCGCGTCATCACCGGGACGGTGACGCTCCTGCCGTTCCTCGCGCTCGGCGCCGCCGGCTGGCTGGCGTGGGAGCGGATCCTGCACTGGTCCGACATCGTCGTCTTCGCCGTCTTCTACACGCTCACGGCGCTCGGAATCACCGTCGGCTTCCATCGCCACCTGACCCACCGCGCCTTCAAGGCTCGCCGCGGCGTGCGCGCGGTGCTCGCGGCGCTGGGCTCGGCGGCCATCGAGGGCCCGGTGATTTCGTGGGTGGCCGACCACCGCAAGCACCACGCCTTCTCCGACCAGCACGGCGATCCCCACAGCCCCCACGTCGACCACGGCGTGGGTTGGCGCGGCGCGCTGCGCGGGCTCGTCCACGCGCATGTGGGCTGGCTGTTCATCCACACCCAGCGGGGCGCCAAGCTGCGCTACGCACGCGACCTCGTCGAGGATCCGCTGATCCGCACGATCGACCGGACCTTCGTCCTGTGGGTGGCGCTCGGGCTCGCCGCCCCCTTCGCGCTCGGAGTGTCGATCGGCGGCTCGATCACGACCGGGTTAACGGGTCTCCTGTGGGGTGGGCTCGTGCGGGTCTTCTTCCTGCACCACGTCACCTACAGCATCAACTCGCTGTGTCACTTCTTCGGTCGGCGCCGCTTCTCGACCGGCGACGAGTCGCGCAACCTCGCGTGGCTCGCACTGCCCTCGATGGGCGAGGCGTGGCACAACAACCACCACGCCTTCCCGACCTCCGCCGCCCACGGGCTCCGGCCCTGGGAGATCGACCCATCGGCCCTGGTCATCCGCGGGCTCGAGGCGACCGGGCTGGCGTGGGACGTCGTACGCGTCGGCGCCGAGCGCCAGGAGCCCAAGCTGATTTAGCTGTCACTCCGGAGGACGAGGACAGAAGCCGATGGATTGATAGAATCTTTCCATCATGGGCTTGCCCGTCTACAAGACCCCTGAGCAAGAGCCTCTCGAAGCAGAGGTTCTCAATCTGATCTCAGAGCTGCGCGAGCAGCTCCGGTTTCGAGTGGCCGAGAAGCCACGGCGCTGGGCGGGGCATCTCCGCCGCATGGCATTTGCGCGCGCCGTCCAAGCGTCGAACAGCATCGAAGGCTACGACGCGAGCCTCGACGACGTAGTGGCCGCCATCGACGACGAGCCGACCCTCTCCGCCGACGACGAAACGCGGCAGGCCCTCGCGGGCTACCGCGATGCCATGACCTACGTGCTTCAGGTCGCCCGGGACCCAGGGACCGCCGTGGACGAGGGGCTTCTCAGGTCGCTTCATTTCATGATGCTCAAGCATCGCCTTGACAAGAATCCTGGTCGCTGGCGTCCGGGATTCATTTACGTCAAGCGCGAGCAGACCGGCGACATCGTGTATGAGGGACCTGACTCTGAGCAGGTCCCAGAACTGGTTGCGGCAACGATCCAGGAACTCGAGACGAGCGACGCTCCCGTTCTCGTCCGCGCCGCGATGGCCCATCTCAATTTGGCGATGGTCCACCCATTCAGCGACGGCAACGGGCGAATGGCGCGATGCCTCCACACTCTGACTCTCGCTCGCGAGCAGATCGTCGCCCCCGTATTTTCGAGCATCGAGGAGTACCTCGGCCGAAACACGAGCGCCTACTACGAAGTCCTCGGGCAAGTTGGACAAGGCCAATGGAACCCGCGTCGTGACGCACGGCCGTGGGTTCGCTTCTGCCTCACGGCTCACTACCACCAGGCGCGCACGCAGGTCCGGCGCATCCGAGAGACCGAACGGCTGTACAGCGCGTGCTATGAGCTCGCGCGGGGGCATGGGCTGTCGGAGAGATCGGCCGGGCCTCTCGCTGAGGCGGCGCTCGGCTTGCGGCTGCGCAACGCGTCGTATCGGTCTGTCGTCGACGTTACCTACGGCGAGGAACTGAGCGACCTCACCGCCAGCCGCGACCTGCGCGCCATCGTTGACGCAGGCCTATTCGAGCCGATCGGCCAGAACAGGGGGCGTTACTACGTCGCGCGGCCAACGCTTCGCGGCGAATACGAGCGCATTCGCGCTGATCGCGCGCCACGGGGAACTGACGATCCGTTCCAGCTCGCGCTGGGCCAGCTCCAACTCAGCATGACCTGACGGTGCTAGACGGAATCTAGGAAGCGGATCGCGAAACTCGGGATCCGGGGACGATGTCGTCACGCCCGTCGGGCCAGCGGATCCACGCCTTGTGGCCGCCGTCGTAGTCGGCGCCGAGGAGGACGAGCGTCGCCTCCTGGTCGCCGAAGACCGTGCACGGCTCGTCGCCCTCGGGGTCGAGGCCGCGCCACGTCCGGATGAACGCGTTGCCCTCCCACTCGGCGCCGATCGTCGTCGGATCGGTATGGCCGGGGCGGACGTCGACCTCCTCGGGCAGCGCCATCAGCGTGTCCATGATGGAGGCGCGCAGGTCCTCGTAGGAGGTGGAGCCTGGTGCGCGCACGCCGCCGACCGAGCCCTTGAACAGCGTGTCGCCGGTGTAGAGGTCGGAGCCGTTGACCAGGAAGTTGAGCATCCCGGCCGTGTGCCCCGGGGTATGGATCGCCTCGATCTCGAGGCCGCCGATCGTGAGCTGCCCGCCGGGCTCGATCGTTCCCGTCGTGCCCATCACCTCCTCGCGCTCGGTGGCGTGGGCGAGCACCTCGACGTCACCGAAGCGCTCGAGGACCTCGCCCAGCTGCGCGACGTGGTCGTGGTGGTGGTGGGTGAGCAGGACGTGGGAGAGCGTGAGGTCGTGCTCGGCGATCGCCTCGAGCAGCGGCGCGACGGGTCCGCCGGCGTCGATCAGGATCGCCACCCCGCTCGGCTCGTCGGCGACCAGGTAGGTGTTCGACAGCCACTGATCGGCCATGGAGCGCTCGCGGATCACGAGGACGATGCTACCCGGCGCGCGCTACGCTCCGCGGGGGTACAGGATCGAGCTCATCGAGCGCGGATAGCGTCGAGAGCTCGGGCTCCTGAGCGAGCGATAGGCTCCAGCCGTGAGCCGCACGGCCGTTGCCCCGAATCCCACGAGCGGGACGGAGCAGGAGGAGGAGCGGCGCACCGCGGTCATCGACCTCGGCTCGAACTCGTTTCGCCTGGTCGTCTATACCTCGGTCCCGGGCTCGTGGTGGCAGCGCACGGACGAGATCCACGAAGCGGTGCGCGTCGGCGCGGGCCTCGACGCCGTGGGCAGGCTGGGCGACGGGCCAATGGCGCGCGCGCTGCGGACCATCCGGCTCTATGCCCGCTTCTGCCGGGCGAGCGAGCTGGAGCCAGAGTGCGTTCATGCGGTCGCGACCAGCGCGATCCGCGACGCCGCCAACGGCGAGGAGTTCCTCGCGCGGGCGCGCGAGGAGAGCGGTCTCGACATCCGCGTGCTCTCGCGCGACGAGGAGGCCCGCTACGGCTATCTGGCCGCGTGCAACTCGACCACGCTCGACGACGGCGCCGTCCTCGACCTGGGCGGCGGAAGCCTCCAGCTCGTCGACGTGCGCGCGCGCCAGGCGGTCCAGTCGGGCTCTTGGTCGCTGGGCGCGGTGCGGATGACCGAGCGCTTCCTCCCCGAGGAGAGGGCCTCCAAGAAGCAGCTGCGCGCGCTGCGCGACCACGTCGCGCGCGAGCTCGAGTCCGCGAACTGGCTCGGTCGGTCGGGTCCGCGGCTCGTCGGGCTGGGCGGCACGGTGCGCAACCTCGCAAGGGCCGCCCAAAAGCGGGCCGCCCTTCCGGTTCCCAGCGTGCAGGACTTCACGGTGACCCATGACGAGCTCGACGACCTCCTCGCCGAGCTGGCGAAGCTCCCCGCCTCAGAGCGCGGCGGCGTTCCGGGCGTCAAGGCGCAGCGCGGTGACCTCATCCTCGCCGGCGCGGCGGTCCTTCGAGGGGTGATGGAGGCCGGCGGCTTCGAGCGCCTCGAGGTGACCGAGGCGGGCCTGCGCGAGGGGATCTTCTTCGCCGAGCACCTCGCGCCCGCCGAGCCGCCGCTCTTCGAGGACGTCCGCGCCGACTCGGTATCGAACCTCGCGGCCCAGTACCGGGCTGACGTCGTGCACGCACGCCACGTCGCAGCGCTCGCACTGGGGATCTTCGACGCGCTCGCCGACGCCGGGCTTCATCCCGGCGACGCGCAGGAGCGCGACCTCCTGTGGGCCGCGGCGATGCTCCACGACATCGGGATGGCCGTCGACTACGACGACCACCACAAGCACTCGCGCTACCTGATCCTCAGCGCCGGCCTGCCGGGCTTCACGCCGCGCGAGACCGCAATCGTCGCCCAGATGGCCCGCTACCACCGCAAGGGGTCGCCGTCCTTCGACGACCTCGAGTCGCTCATGGAGAAGGGCGACCGGGCGATGCTCGATCGGGGCGCCGCCCTGCTGCGCATCGCCGAATCGCTCGAGCGAAGCCGCGACCAGATCGTCGAGCGGGCCGCGATCGAGGTCGACGACGACGGCTTGGTCTCGCTCCGGGCGATCTCCGCCCAGGACGCGAGCGTCGCCCGCTGGGTCGCCGAGCGCCACGTCGACCAGTTCGAGCGCGCGTTCGGTCGGCCGCTGCGAATCGTGGCCTGAGCGGAACGGCTCTACTGAACCAGCGTCTGGTCCGCCCGCCGCGCCGCTTCTCCGGGCCGATGCTCGTTGAAGTGGCCTTCCTGCTCGCCCACCACGTCGAGGAGGGCGTGGACGACGGCCGGGTCGAACTGCGTGCCCGCACCCCGGTGAAGCTCGGCCATCGCGACGCGCGGGGAGCGCGCAAGGCGATAGGGGCGGCCGCTCACGATCGCGTCGTAGGCGTCGCAGGCGAAGACGATGCGGCTCGGAAGCGGGATCTCCGAGCCCGCGAGGCCGTCCGGATAGCCGGTCCCGTCCCAGCGCTCGTGCTCGTGGCGCACCGAGCGCGCGATCTGCTCGAGGCCCGGCACGGCCCGGAGGATGCGCTCGCCGATGACGGGGTGCTCGCGCATCATCATCCACTCCCGCTCGTCGAGCGAGCTCGGCTTGAGCAGGATCTCGTCGGGCATCCCGATCTTGCCGACGTCGTGGAGCAGCGCGACGGCCTCCACCTCGTCGATGGCGGCCGCGGAGAGGCCGAGCCGCCACGCGACGGCCGAGGCCAGCGTCACTGTGGCCTCGCTGTGGCGGCCGGTGTAGCCGTCCCGCGCCTCGAGCGCGGCCCCGAGTGCCACGAGGTTCGCGCGCCACTGGAGCGCGAGCTCGCGGCGGCCGCGGACCACGGTCTTCTTCAGCGCGCGCCGGTCGCGCTCGAGCAGTCGCGTTCGCAGATCACGAAGCAGCAGGATGAGCACGAGGATCGCCGCCATCACCAGGCCGCCGATCTCCTGGCCCGTCATGAAGACCGCCGCTACGAGCACGGCGATCAGCACGTCGGCGATGACCGGAGCATCCAGGGCGCGGGAGTCCGGCCCGACGCCGGGTGTCTCGCTCTCTGCTTTGCCGGGGCCCAGAAGCGCGCCCGCGGCAATGGCGGCGGCCCCCAGCGGCAGTCCTATCTGCCACCAGGTGCCCGGCACGAGCACGATGTCGTCGAGCCTCAGCGCCCAGGGAACGGTGGCCGCGACGGCGACCAGGTAGCCGGCGCCCACCAAGGTGGCGTCGAGCCGCTGGCGCGGGTGGATCCAGTAGGCGACCAGCAGCGCTGCGGCGACGAGCGCGACCCCGAGCACGGCTGCCGAGATCCGGCTCGCGACGAGCGCGGCGGAGACCGGCTCGTCGACGAGCATGGCGAGGAGCACTGCCGCGGCGAAGGCGCTCACGCCGAGCAGGACGCCGGCCACGTCGAGGACGCGGTAGCGATCGCGCAGCCAGCTGGCGTCGACGAGGAGCAGCAGGCCGGTGGCGCTCGCGATACCGGCGGGCAGGCCGGCGAAGGGCACGAACCACAGGGCGAGCCCGGCCGCGATGAGCGCCCACCCGGTGCGCGCGCGTCCGGCCGCCTCCCACGCCGCCAGAGCGCACGCCCCGATGGCCACCAGCATCGCGAAGGCGGTCGTGGCGGCGCCCACCGGAGCGGCGTCGACCCCTGCGGTGACCCAGGCGGCGACCGTGCCGGCGACGAGGGTCCCCACGACCACGAGCGCGCGACGCTCGCGGCCCTCGTCGGCGACGTCGCAGGGCGCATCTGCGCACGGAGCGACTGATCCCTCCGGAACCAGGCTCGCGCCGAGACGATCCTCGACCGCGCCGCGCCTGAGCCTCGCCACGCCGAGCGCCGATCGCGCCGTGCCCAGCAGGGCGGTCAGGGTCTCACCCTCGTCGGGATAGCACGCCGATCCCGCGCTTGCGGTGACCCGCGCCAGGGGCCCGGCGCCGGGCACGGCGCGCTCGACCGCGGCCACCCCGCGTGCGATCACGCGCTCGGCCTCCTCGGCCGCGATCCCGGGAAGCAGCAGGACGAAGTCGCGCTCGCCGTAGCGGGCCATGACGTCCTCGCCCCGGAGCACGGCGAGCGTCTCGTAGGCCACCGTCCGCAGGACCTCCTCGGCCGCCGCCGAGCCGAGCTCCTGCTCCACCCGTTCGAAGTCGTCGAGCTCGATGTAGACCAGCGTGAAGCGCTCTCCGCGCCGGCGGGCGCGGGAGAGCTCTCCGGCGGCGCGCTGGTCGAACGCGTCGGCGGTCGGCAGCCCCGTCAGCGGATCGCGGAGGGGAAGCCCCCTCGCCGCGCGACCCGCCTCCCGCGCACGCTGACGGTCGAACCACACCAGGAGCGCGAGCGCGCATGCCCCCAACCCGAGAATCCCCCACCGCAGCACCGGATCGAGGCGAGGGCCCAGGCCCGCGAGGGCCAGGCTCGCCGCCGCGGTGATCGCGACCGCGAGCCACCAACCGATGGACTGGCCGTCCTTGGCAAGCGACTTCATCGGGTTAAGGTATACGCGGTTGTCGCGCAAAGACCAAGTGCGCGACTAGCCTTGCGGCTCAAGCGATGGACCACACGCAGAAGATCGCCAAGAACCTCGAGCGCTTCGCCCAGGCGATCGCGGCACACGATCGCGAGAACCCGACGCACACGGCGTGGGGTATCGGCCTCAACGGCTTCGACCTCGAGCGGCTCGGCCTCGAGGAGGGCGAGGAGATCCTGCCGGGGATCGTCATCCAGGCCGACGGCGGCGTCACGGGGAACTTCCGCGTGCTCTGCGACGGCGAGCACGACCTCGAGCTCGAGGAGGCAGAGGCGGAGGTCGTCGAGGCGGTCTCAGATCGAGAGCTCCCGGTCATCCGGACGGACTGACCGACGCCTCCCCGCCCGCCGCTCGGGCCACTCGCGCTGCCAGCCGCGAGATGGTCGGAGTCGCCAGCCCGTGGCGCTCGCCGGCCCGGACGACGGCCCAGCCGATCGCGTCGAGCTCTGGCTCCCGACCCGCACGCACGTCGCGCCGCATCGAGGAGCCGAGCTCGGGATGGGCGGCGTCGAGCTCGCTCATGGTCTCGGCGGGCGCGACGGCGGCACCCTCCGCTGCGGCGACCGCGCAGGCCTCCTCCACGCATGCCCGCAGCTCCGCGCGCAGCTCGGGGGTAGTGCGGATCGGGCCGATCGGTTGGTCGTAGGCGGTCGTCGCGAGGGCCAGCGCGCACAGGCGGCAGAGCTTGCTCCACGTGACCTGCGCCTCGGAAGAGCCGGCCGCGGCGGGCACGCCCGCCCGCTCGAGGAGCTCGACGCCCTCGTCGAGCGCAGACCGGCGCGCCGGGTCGTCGCAGGCCACCTCGACGCGCAGGAACGGACTGCTCTGGACGATCTCCCCGGGCTCGGGACGATCGGACTCCACGCGGATGGCTCCCGCGACCGCCCGGGCCCCGAAGCGTTGGTGAAGCGCCTCGCGGTGACCCAGGCCGTTGAGGAGCGGGACGACCAGCCCCGGCTCGGCGCGCACGAGCCCGAGCGCGGCCTCCAGACTCGTCGCCTTGACGGCGACCACCAGGAGGTCCACACGCTTCTCGAGCGCGGTCTCCACGCGCGGCCGGGCGACGAACGTCTCGCGGAGGAAGCTGGACCGCACACGCAGGCCGTGATCGGCGATGTAGGCCGCCGTCGCCGGCCGCGCCAGCACCGTCACCCCAACGCCCGCGCGGTCAAGCGCTCCGGCGAGGAAGCCGCCGACCCCGCCGGCGCCGAGGATCGCGACCTTCATGCCAACTCGTCGGCGACGCGCGGCCGCTGGTGAGCGTCGCTGGACTTGTCGTCCTTCACGGGCTCGACGGGGAGCGCGAGGTCGCTGAGGTCCTGCTGCGCCCGTGCGACGTGCGCGCCTCGGTGCAGGAGCTCGGCGAGCTCGGTGCCGTGGTGCTCGTGGTGAATGAGGGCGGCGATCTGCGACATCGTCACCGATCGCAGCCCGTGCTCGGCCACCAGAGCAGGCATCCGAGCATGGCCGCACCACGGCGGCGGCGGCGACGCGCTCCGATCGACGGCCGACGAGCCGACTCCGCTCGAAACAAGCGCCTCACCCCGGCCGCCACGGGACGGTCCTAGCGGCCGAGCCGGCGCACGAACTCGCGCGCCTGGCCCGCCACCTCGCCCAGCTGCCGGCGCACTTCGGCCATGCCGGCGCGCAGCTCGGGGTCGCCGACCTCTACGGGCATCATCGAGTCTTGGAGGGTTGCCAGGGCGCCGTCGGCCCGAGCGACGGCGTCCACAGCCTGCTCGAGGAAGTCCCGGACCCCGCGCGACGGAGCTCCGGCCGGCGGGGTTTCGAAGGAGCCCCGCGGGAGCTGATGGCGGTCGGCGAACTCCGTGTGGGTCCGTTTCGCCCGGCCGTAGGCTGCCTGGACGGGACCGAAGAGCCCCTCCTCGAGCCGGTCGGCGCCCGCGTCGTCGAGCCGCTCGTAGGCGTCGCCCAGCGCCCCGAGGGCGAAGCCGATGTCCTCCGCCGCCGCCGCGAGGGCGTCGAGCAGCTGCTGCTGGGCCTCCGCGGTGTCATACGCCATGCCGGACCCAGGCTACGACGCTCGGGCCGGTTCGGGGCCGCTCCGCATGACCGATGATTTCCCGGGCCCCGCGCGGTCGTATGTAAGACGAGAGGCGAATCGGAACCGATGCAGAGGAGTGCGACATGAGCCTTCCGCAGATCGTGTCACGAGACGAATGGCTGGCTGCCCGCAAGGAGCTTCCTGCGAGAGGGCGATGCCGTCTCTCACACGTACTCGACCTACGCGCGCGGGGCCGAGATGACCGGCGGCTCCTACTACTTCCTCGACCTCACCGCGCTCGGGCGCCAGGAGGAGTGGGAGGAGCCGAAGGGTCGTGCGACCACCGCACACGGCGCCCGCCCGGACTTCTCGGACTGACCCGGAGCGGAGGCCTACTCGGAAGCGGCGTGATCGGCGGCTTGTAACTTCGCGGCACTCCACGCTGTCCTAGCGATTCTCAGAGCCCTGTACGGGTAGGCGCTTGCTCGACGGAGGAAACGGGCAAGCGAGCGGGATCGACCGGAGGTATGTGAGATGGCGCACCAACCAGGAGTCCGCAACGACCAGCGCGAGGCCATGCTTCGCGGCCAGGCCGACGCGCGGAGCGCTCCAGACTCGCCCACCGACCTTGACAAGGGCTCGTTGCTTGGCGTGCTCAAGCGGACGTTCCGCGAGTTCAAGGAGGACAACCTCACCGATTGGGCGGCGGCGCTCACCTACTACGGCATCCTGTCGATCTTCCCCGCCCTGCTGGCCTTGATCTCGATCTTGGGATTGATCGGCACCTCGGCGACGCAGCCGCTGATCACCAATCTCTCCTCGGTGGCGCCCGGGCCCGCAAAGGAGATCGTCACCAGCACGATCACCAACCTCCAGAAGAGCCAGGGCGCCGCGGGAGTGCTCTTCTTCGTCGGGCTCGGCGGCGCGCTGTGGTCGGCTTCGGGCTACGTGGCCGCCTTCATGCGCGCTTCCAACGCCATCTACGACGTCGAGGAGGGCCGCCCGATCTGGAAGACCCTTCCCGTCCGGGTCGGGGTCACCGTCGTGTTGCTCGTCCTGCTTGCCGTCAGCGCGGTTGCCGTGGTGCTCACCGGGGGGCTGGCCGAGCAGGCCGGAAACCTTGTCGGGGTCGGAAGCAGCGCGGTGACGGTGTGGGACATCGCCAAGTGGCCCGTGCTCCTGTTCGTCATCAGCTTCATGTTCGCGCTGCTCTACTGGGCCTCGCCCAACGTCAAGCAGCCGGGCTTTCGTTGGGTCAGCCCCGGGGGGTTGCTGGCGGTCTTCCTGTGGATCGTCGCCTCGGCGGCGTTTGCCTTCTACGTCGCCAACTTCGGCTCCTACAACAAGACTTACGGGGCTATCGGCGGCGTGATCGTCTTTCTGACGTGGCTGTGGATCTCGAACATCGCCGTGCTCGTCGGCGCCGAGCTCAACGCCGAGCTCGAGCGTGGCCGCCAGATCGAGGCCGGTCACCCGGCCGAGGAGGAGCCCTTCCTCGAGCCACGCGACACCCGCAAGATGAAGAACGCATAGGACCCGGCGCCACGTCCAGGGGGCCGTCGGCAAGCGCTGCGGCGCGGGACGGGACTGGGGAGGACGGGCCCAGCCGTATGGTGTCGGAGATGCCCGAGCCCGAGGTGATCGCCCGCGGACCGTGGGAGCCACGCCAGGTCCAGACGCGTTGGCGCGAGGACCAGTTCGAGCCTGCGCCGGAGGTGTCGGCGGCCGCCGACGCGGCGATCGAGGCGCTTCGTGAGCGCGGCTCGCCCAGCCATGACGGGATGAGCGCGCGGCTGGCGAGCTTCGAGGTCGATCCTCCAGGGCTGGGTCTCGAGCTTCAGCCGTCACGGTGGTCACTGCGCCTCGTTGAGGACGCGGCCGCCCAGAGCCTCGCCTCCCAGTGCATCGCGCGAGCGGCCGACGGGCGATGGCTCGCCGGCCGGCGGGCTCCGTGGGTCGCGACGTGGGCGGGACGCTGGGCGCTCGGCGCGGGCGGCGCCGTCGAGGTGGGCGAGGACCCCGTCGCGACCCTCGGGCGCGAGCTCGAGGAGGAGTGGTCGGTCCGGCCCGAGCGCCTGACGGTCGAGGCGCTCGTCCGCCTCCCCTCCGGGCTCGTGCTCCTCGTCGGCATGGCCTGGCTCGAGGAGGGGGCCGAGATCGTGCCAGACGACGAGCACGACGCCTTCGCGTGGTGGCCGGCCGATCCCGCGCACTGGCCGGAGGAGGCCCACGCTGCGCTGCGCAGGACCGCATCGCTGCTCGCGGCATGACGCGGTGCCGCTGTATGACCAGGCTCCCGTCCGCGAGCCCAGCCGCATCTCCGGCATGACATCATTTGGCTTCCTGCGCGGGCTCTCGTTCGTCAACTCGGCCGCGTTCACCGGGCTGCTCGTCGCGTGGAGCGTGCCGGGGCTCGCCGGAGAGGAGGCGGTTCTGGGCTGGACGCACGGACTGATGTGGATCTGCCTTTCGCTGCTTTCGCTGGCCGCCGTCCGCCGGCGGACGATCCCCTTCTGGCTGGCGGTGGTGGTGGCCGTGATAGGCGGCTTGGGGCCCTTCGCCGGGTCCGCGGGCTTCGTCGTGGCGGGGCGTCGGGGGTGGCCTCGCAAGCGGCCGTCCAGGCACGGCGGGCCGTCGAAGCCCGCGCTAGAGTCCTAGCAACGCATGGCGGTCAGCACGACCATCAGGGTCGAGATGCCAAAAATGGGCGAGTCGGTGTCGGAAGGCACCGTGCTCGAGTGGCACAAGCAGGAGGGCGACCGGGTCGCGCCCGACGAGACGCTCGTCGAGATCTCCACCGACAAGGTCGACGCCGAAGTCCCGGCGCCCGCCGGGGGAACCCTGGTCAGGATCCACGCTCCCGAGGGCGAGACGGTCGTGGTCGGCGCACTGCTCGCCGAGATCTCGGCCGGAAACCGGGACGACGGCGACGGCGACGGTCCGGGGGACGTTGACGGCGTGCACATCCCGATGACGGCGACGACCGATCCCGCCGGCGAGGGCGAGTCGGTGGCCACCCTGGAGACGGCGGCCACCGAGGCCGACCAGATGGCCGAGCAGCCCGGCGAGGAGGATCCCCGCCGCGGCAACGGTGGACCGACGACGACGATGGCGCCCGGCACGGTCGACGTCGTCATGCCCCAGATGGGCGAGTCCGTCTCCGAGGGCACAGTGCTCGAGTGGACGAAGGAGGCCGGCGAAGAGGTCCGAGTCGACGAGACGATCGTCGAGATCTCGACCGACAAGGTCGACGCCGAAGTACCCGCACCCCAGGACGGGGTGCTTGCGGAGATCCTCGTCGATGCGGGCGAGACGGTCCGCGTCGGACAGGTGCTCGCGCGGCTGGCGCCGAGCGGCGCCCCATGGGCGAAGGCGCCGGACCCCGGGGACCCCGGGCCCAGCGCGCCCGCCCCTCAGGCGGCGCAGGCGGCCGAGCCGGAGCCCGAGCTCGAGCTGGAAGACGGCAGGAGGGCCTCCCCCGTCGCCAAGCGGATCGCCGCCGCTCACGGGATCGACCTCGCCACCGTGCGGGGAAGCGGGCGAGGCGGGCGCATCGCCAAGGCCGACGTCCTCGAAGTCCTCGGGAACGGAGGAGCGCCGGCGGCAGCCGAGCGACCCGTCGTCGCGGAGCCACCCGCCAGTGTGCAGCCACCCGCGGTCACGGAGCTGCCCGCGGTCGCAAAGCCGGCCCAGGCGACGCCGCTCAGGGGCGCCGCGGCGATGCTCGCCCGCTACATGGACGAGTCGCGCGCGATTCCGACGGCGACCTCGTTTCGCACCATCACCGTGACGACCATGGACGGCCGGCGCGCGCAGCTCAAGGCCGCCGGCCGGCGCGTTTCCTTCACCCACCTCATCGCCTTCGCCATCGCCCGCGCGGCCACGGAGCGCATGCCGGCGATGGCCCACCACTTCGAGGAGGTCGACGGAAAGCCCACCCGTCTCGACGACGGCGCCGTCAACCTGGGCATCGCGGTCGACGTCGAGAAGAGGGACGGCACGCGCACGCTGATGGTGCCGGTCATCCGCGACGCGGGTCGGCGCTCGTTCAGCGACTTCCTCGCCGCCTTCGGCGACCTCGTCTCCGGCGCCCGCGAGAACACGCTGACCGCCGACGACCTCGTCGGCGCCAACATGTCGCTGACCAACCCGGGGGGGATCGGGACCGTCGCCTCGGTTCCGCGCCTGATGCCCGGGCAGGGCACGATCGTGGCGACGGGCTCCATCGACTACCCGGTCGGCCTCGCCGCCGTCGGCGAGCGGATCGGCGCCGAGAAGGCCATGACGATGACCTCGACCTACGACCACCGGGTCATCCAGGGCGCCGAGTCCGGCCGCTTCCTCGCGGTCGTGGAGGAGTACCTCCAGGGCGAGCACGGCTTCTACGAGGCCGTCTTCGCCTCGCTCGAGATAGAGCTCGTCGCAGCCCCGCCGCCGCCGCCGCAGCTTGCCGCGGTACCCGAGGCGGTCCCGGCCCCGGTTGCCGCGCCCGCCCCGGCGGCTGAGCCCGACGAGCGACTCCTCCAGGCCGTCCAGGCGGCGATGTCGCTCATCAAGGCCCACCGCACCCACGGCCACCTCGCAGCCACGCTCGACCCGCTCGGCGCCCGCCCCTTCGGCGACCCGTCGCTCGATCCCGAGCCGCTCAGCCTCACGCCGGAGCTGATGCGCAAGATCCCCGCGCGGATCCTTCGCACCTACGTCGAGGGCGAGACGCTCGCCGAGGTGATCCCCCATCTGGCCGAGGTCTACTGCGGCCCGATCGCCTACGAGATCGAGCACATCGCCTCCCACCGCCAGCGCGTGTGGCTGCGCGAGAGGATCGAGTCGGGCACCTTCCGCGAGCGGCTGACCGAGGAGGAGCAGCGCTGGCTCCTGCGGCGGTTGACCAAGGTCGACGCGCTCGAGCGCTTCATGCACAAGGCCTACCTCGGCCAGAAGCAGTTCTCGATCGAGGGGCTGGACATGACCGTCCCGATGCTCGACGAGCTCATCCAGCTCGCGGCCGGCGCCGGGGCCCACGAGGTCGTGCTCGGCATGGCCCACCGGGGGCGGCTCAACGTCCTCGCCCACAACCTCGGCCGCCCCTACGACACGATCTTCGCCGAGTTCGAGGGCGCCTCGACGCTCGAGGCCGTCACGACGATGCCCCAGGGCGGCACCGGAGACGTCAAGTACCACCACGGGGCGGACGGCTCCTACGAGCTCGCCGACAACACCTCGATCATCGTGCGCCTGGAGTCCAACCCCTCGCATCTCGAGTTCGTCTCCCCGGTCGTCGAGGGAGCGTGCCGCGCTGCGCAGACCCAGCGTGAGGGCCCTTACGCCAAGCACGACCGCAACGCGGCGGTGCCGATCGTGATCCACGGCGACGCGTCCTTCCCCGCACAGGGCGTCGTGGCCGAGACCTTCAACCTCCAGGCGCTCGACGGCTACACCGTCGGCGGGACGGTCCACCTGATCACCAACAACCAGGTCGGGTTCACCACCGATCCGGACGACGCGCGCTCGACCCAGTGGGCGTCGGACCTCGCCAAGGGCTTCGACGTCCCGATCATCCACGTGAACTCCGACAACCCCGAGGCGTGCGTCGCCGCCGTGCGCCTCGCCTTCGCCTTCCGGCAGGAGTTCGGCCACGACGTGCTAATCGACCTGATCGGCTACCGCCGCTACGGCCACAACGAGGCCGACGAGCCCGGCTACACCCAACCCCAGATGTACGAGCGGATCAAGAGCCATCCGCGAGTGCGCGACGTCTTCGCCAAGCGGCTGATCGACGCGGGAGTCGTCAACCAGCAGGAGGTCGACCGCAAGGCCCAGGAGGTCTGGGACGAGCTCTCGGCCGCCCACACCGCGCTCAAGGACAAAATCTCCCGCGCGGAGCCCGTCGAGCAGCAGACCGGCGAGTACCGCCTCGACCGCACCCCGAGCCCCGACGTCAAGACGGCGGTCTCAGCCGACCGGCTCCGGGTGCTCAACGAGGAGCTCCTCGCCGTGCCCGAGGGCTTCACCGTCCACCCCAAGCTCGCGCGCCAGCTCGAGCGCCGGCGCGAGGCGCTGGGCGCCGAGGGCGGCATCGACTGGGGCCACGCCGAGTCGCTGGCCTTCGCCGCCCTGCTCACCGAGGGCACGCCGATCCGCCTCACGGGCCAGGACTCCGAGCGGGGAACCTTCAGCCACCGCCACATGGTCCTCCACGACTCGCGCTCCGGCCAGGCGGTGTGCCCCATCCAGACCCTGCCCGGAGCGCTCGCGCCGATGGAGCTGCACAACAGCCCGCTCTCGGAGATCGCCTGCCTGGGCTTCGAGTACGGCTACAGCCAGGAGGCGCCCGAGACGCTCGTCGTGTGGGAGGCGCAGTTCGGCGACTTCGTCAACGCGGCCCAGGTGATCATCGACCAGTTCATCGTCTCGGGCCTGGCGAAGTGGGGGCAGACCTCGCGCCTCGTGCTTCTGCTTCCCCACGGCTACGCGGGCTCGGGGCCCGAGCACTCGAGCGCCCGCCTGGAGCGCTTCCTGGTCCTCGCCGCCGAGGGGAGCATCCGGGTGGCGAACCTCACCACGCCCGCCCAGTACTTCCATCTGCTGCGGCGCCAGGCGCGCATCGCCAAGCAGCGTCCGCTGGTCCTCATGACCCCCAAGTCGCTGCTGCGCCTGCCCCAGTCCACCAACCGCATCGAGCATCTTTCCGGGGAGTCGCAGTTCTTCCCGGTGCTCGGCGAGCCGCGCGTCGAAGAGGAGAAGGTCACCCGCCTCCTCCTGTGCACCGGGAAGGTCTACTACGACCTCGTCCACCACCCGAAGCGAGCCGAGGTGCCAGAGCTCGCCGTTGGCCGGATCGAGCTGCTCTACCCCTTCCCACAGGGCCAGGTGCTCGAGCTCGTCGGGCGCTACCCGAACCTGCGCGAGGTCGTGTGGGTCCAGGAGGAGCCCCGCAACATGGGCGCCCGCGCGCACATGATGCCGCGCCTGATGCAGATCCTGCCCGACCACCTGGCCTTCGGCTACATCGGCCGTCCAGAGCGCGCGTCGCCGGGCGAGGGCTACCCCGCCGCCCACGTGCTGGCCCAGAACCGGATCATCGACAGCGCGCTCGACCTCCATGAGCCCGTGTCGCTCTATCCGCACAAGGCCCCGGGCGAGCGGTAACGCTCGCTCTCCGAGCCGATGTGGTTTCAGCGCGACGTCGAGCTTGCCCCCAAGCCGCGCGGCTTTCACCTCGTCACCCGCGAGGTCGTCGACGCGCTCACGCCCGAGCTCGGGGAGGTCGCGGTCGGGATCGCACACCTCTTCATCCGCCACACCTCGGCTTCGCTGACCCTCAACGAAAACGCCTCGGCGGATGTGCGGGTCGACTTCGAGACCTGGTTCAGCGACGCGGTGCCCGACGGATGGAGCGAGTTCTCCCACACGCTGGAGGGGGCCGACGACATGCCGGCCCACGTGAAGGCGTCGCTGCTGGGGCCGTCGCTGAGCCTGCCGGTTCGCGACGGCTCCCTCGCCCTGGGCACGTGGCAGGGGATCTACCTGTGCGAGCACCGCGACCGCGGAGGAGCCCGGTCCCTCGTGGCCACGGTTTGGGGCGAAGGTTTCGCCGATCAGGAGGCTGGGCAGGCTCCGGGGTGAGTCCTACCGAAAGGTGGAACCCCCATGGGACTGATGGACAAGATCACGGGCCGCGCCAAGAAAGCGGCCGGAGACGTGACCGACGATGCCTCGCTCAAGCGCGAGGGTCGCCAGGAAGAGCGCAAGGGCGAAGCGAAGGACGAGCTTGGCCGTGCCCAGAACAGGGCCGACGCCAAGGCCGACGAGGTCGCAGACCTCGAGCGCAAGAGTTAGAAAGTCAGGCCGGCCGGCGTCGTTCTGGGCTCAGTGGCCCGGGGCGACGCTCGCCGCCCGCGCGGACCGAGGCGGCTTCCCGCTGCAGGTGGTGCCGCGCCAGCCCTCGAGCCTTCCGCCGTAGCGGGCGATCAGCGACTTGACGTCGGAGCGCTGAGGGCCGCAGAAGAAGCGGCCGGCGCCCGCGCCGCCGGGGCAGCGGGTGGCCACCGAGCCGCTCGGGTACATCAGCGAGCAGTCGTCTCCGAGGTGAGGGAGGCCGACCGCGTGGCCGAGCTCGTGGGCGGCGACCTCGGCCACGTACTCGGGATCCTGGTCTGAGAGGAAGACGTCGTTGAGGGAGAGCGTCGCCGAGGAGATGTATCCGCGGCGGTTGAGAGCGGATTCGGCGAGGCCGTCCCAGCCGACGCCCTGCTTCTCCACCGAGCGGATCGTGACGTCGGCGCGATCGCCGCCGGTGGCGCGGGCGAAGGTGAACGGTCCCGGGGCGTCGTTCCACCAGGCGATCGCAACTCGTACCGCCTTCTTGTCGGCGCCCTTGGACTTGTTCCGGTAGGTCACCGTGGAGTCTGCCCAGCGCAGGCCCTTCCCCGCGCTGGCCGCAGGCGGCGCCGCGAGGATCGCCGCGAGCAACACCAGGAGCAGCGCACGAACGGCGCGTGGAGCGGCCATGCCTAGCGGCCCTTCCACTCCGGCGCGCGCTTCTCGGCGAACGCGGTCGCGCCCTCGCCCGCGTCCTCCGATGCGAAGACCGGCTCGGCCAGCTCGCCCTGTCTCTCCCAGACCTCGGCCTCGCTCCAACCGGCCGACTCGACGATCACCCGCTTGGAGGCATCGACCGCAAGCGGCCCGTTCGCGGCGACGGCCGCGGCGAGCTCGAGCGCCGCGTCGAGCGCGCCGCCGGGGTCGACGATGCGGTTGACCAGGCCGAGCTCGGCGGCGCGCTGGACGTCGATGAGCTCGCCGGTGAGGGCGAGCTCCATCGCGACGGGGTAGGGGATGCGGCGCGGCAGCCGCAGCAGGGCGCCGCCCGCCGCGACGAGCCCGCGCTTGACCTCCGGAATGCCGACGCGCGTGTTGCTCGCCGCGACGACGAGGTCGCAGGCCAGCGCCATCTCGAAGCCGCCGGCGACGGCGAAGCCCTCCAGCGCCGCGATGAGCGGCGTCCGGGGCGGCCGCTGGACGATTCCCGCAAAGCCACGGTCGCCGGCCCAGGGGCGCTCGCCCTGGGTGAACGCCTTGAGGTCCATCCCGGCGCAGAAGCTGCGCCCGGCGCCGGTGAGTACCCCGGCGCGAAGCTCTTCGCTCTCGTCGAGCTCGTCGAGGGCCGTGGAGATTCCCTGCGCCACCGCCACGTTGACGGCGTTGCGCGCCTCGGGCCGGTTGATGGTGATGACCAGCACGTCATCGCGACGCTCGGTCAGTACGGCGGGCTCCTCGGGGGCCATGGCAGGAGCGTATCGAGGTGGCGCGGCAAGAAATCCACCAAGGCGAGCGATTCATCGCGTCACCTGGTCTCCCGCCGTGTTCCAACACCCGCCACGAGGACGGCCATCGACGTTGAGGAGCATTCAGAGCCAATGCCAACGAGCGAGGACCGGGTCGCCGACGCGGGCACCGACCTGCTGACGCTCGGACCGGTGACGCTCTCGCGCGAGCGGGGAGAGGTCCGCGTCGACGGCGACCGGGTCGCGCTGACGCCGATGGAGCTCGCGCTGCTGCGCTATCTGATGGAACGAGCGGGGACGGTCGTCTCGCGCGACGCCCTGCTCGCGGAGGTCTGGGGCTTCCTGGCCCGCGGGGAGACGCGTACGGTCGAGGTCCACGTCGGGCACGTGCGCAGGAAGCTCGGCGACCCCTCCCTAATCCGTACGGTGCGCGGGGTCGGGTACAAGGCAAGCGCACGATGACCGCATTGGGCGTAGGCTTCAGGGGTGAGCTCCGTGGCGCCAAACGCGACGCGCAAGTCGGTCGCGACGGCTGCCGCTCCCGAGCCTCCGGCCGGGCAGCTCGGCGGGTCGCTCTCGGAGGACGTCTACCTCCTGGGTGAGCTGCTCGAGCAGGTCATCGAGTCGGGCGGCGGACACTCGACGCTGGGTATGGAGGAAAGCGCGGAATGGCTCGTCGAGGCCTTCCGCAGCGGTCGCGAGGAGGCCGGGGAGGACTTCGAGGCAATGGTCACCGGGGCGTCGCTCGACCAGGCCGAGGTCCTGATCCGCGTCTTCACGCGCTACCTGCAGCTCATCAACCTCGCCGAGGACAACGACCGCATCAGGCGGATGAGAGCCAAGGAGGGGGAGCACCTGCCAGGGGCCCGACCGGGATCGCTGCGCGAGGCCGTCCACTTCCTTCGCGATCAGGGCGTGAGCCCGCGCCAGCTCGAGGAGCTCCTCGCGCGCGCGGAGGTGACGCTCGTGCTCACCGCCCATCCGACCGAGGCGCGGCGGCGCACCACCGTCGAGAAGCTCGCTCGTATCTTCGCGATCCTCCGGGAGCTCGACGAGCGAAAGCTGCCCCCGGGCGAGGAGCAGGCCATGCGCGAGCACCTCGCCGCTACGATCCAGGAGCTCTGGTCCTCCGACGCCACCCGGTCGCTGACACCTTCGGTGCGCGACGAGGTGCTCGGCGGGCTCGTCTACTTTCGAGCGACGCTCGTGGAGGTCCTTCCACTCCTCTACCGCGAGCTCGAGGACGCGGTCGCCGCCGCCTACCCGGACGACGAGTTCGAGGTGCCTTCGCTGCTCACGTTCGGGTCCTGGATCGGGGGAGATCGGGACGGCAACCCCTACGTGACTCCACAGGTGACGGTCGAGACGCTCGACCTGATGCGAAGCATGTGCCTGGAGATCCTCGAGGAGCGCGTCGCCGCGCTTGCCCGCCGACTGTCGGTATCACGCCGCCTGATCGGTGAGGCGCCGCTGCTCGAGCCGCTGCTCGAAGACCTCGGCGCGCGCTTTCCCGAGATCGCCGCCGAGCGCGATCGCCGCGTCCCGAACGAGCCCTACCGCCGGCTGATTGCCCTGCTGGTCGAGCGGTTGGCGGCCACGCGGCGAGACGAACCCGAGAGCTACGAGGGACCGGGAGCGCTGCTGGAGGACCTGCGCCTCCTCGAGCGCTCGCTGCGCGACCAGGGCCAGCACCTCATCGCGACGGGTGAGCTGCACGACGTGATTCGCCAGGTCGAGGTCTTCGGCTTCCACTTCGCCCGCCTGGACATTCGCGAGCACGCCAAGCGCCACGCGGCCGCGGTCGCCGAGGTGCTCGCCGCCGGCGGCGTCGTGGAGCGCTATGAGGAGCTCTCAGAGGAAGATCGCCTGGCGATCCTCGAGCGGGAGGTCGCCAATCCCCGCCCGCTCGTCCCCACCGACATCGGCGGCTTGTCGGAGGAGTCCCGGGACGTGATCGAGACCTTCCGTCGCCTGGCCGGCGCCCTGCGCGGCTGCCACGCCGGCGCCGTTCGCACCTACATCGTGTCCGGGACCGAGGAGGCTTCGGATGTGATGGAGGCGCTCCTGCTGATGAAGGAGAGCGGGCTTTCGGGAATTGGCGGGGAGGGGGCCATGCTTCGCATCGTGCCGCTCTTCGAGACCGGCGAGACGCTCGAGCGGGCGGCGGAGATGATGGGTGCGCTGCTCGACTCTCCCACCTACCAAGCCGCGGTGCAGAGCGTCGGGAACACCCAGGAGGTGATGGTCGGGTACTCCGACTCCAACAAGGACGTCGGCTACCTGGCCTCCACCTGGGGGACTCAACGCGCGCAGACCGAGCTTGCCTCGCTCTTCCGGGAGCGAGGGGTGCAGTTCATCTTCTTCCACGGCCGGGGCGGGTCGGTCGGCCGCGGCGGCGGTCCGAGCAACGAGGCGATCCTCGCCCAACCGCCGGGCACGGTCGACGGCCGCATCAAGGTCACCGAGCAGGGAGAGGTCATATCGGCGAAGTACTCCACGACGCAGATCGCCCACCGAGAGCTCGAGCTCACGACGAGCGCCGTCCTCCTCTCCACGCTCGACGCGGTGCCCCAGCCCGAGCCGGAGAGGATGCGGGTCTTCGAGGCGGCGATGGAGGACATGGCGCGCTCGTCGGCCGCCGCCTACCGCGAGCTCGTCTACGAGGACCCCGGCTTCGGCGAGTTCTTCCAGGGGGCCACCCCCATCGCGGAGATCGCCTCCCTTGCCTTGGGCTCCCGTCCGGCGAGCCGCAAGAACACGGCGCAGGTGGAGGACCTCCGCGCGATCCCGTGGGTGTTCTCGTGGACCCAGACGCGGATCATCCTCCCCGGCTGGTACGGGCTGGGCAGTGGCCTGCGCGCCGCGCGGGAGGACGTCGGGCTCGAGCTCCTGCAGGAGATGTGGCGGTCGTGGCCGTTCTTCTCCACCCTGCTCTCGAACGCCGAGATGGCGCTGGCCAAGGTCGACCTGCGAATCGGCGAGCGCTATGCGGCGCTGGTCGGCGACGAGCAGCTCCGCGAGCGCATATGGACGCAGATCCAGGCCGAGCACGAGACGACCGAGCGCGAGCTGCTGGCCGTGATCGAGCATGACCGAGTCCTCGACCGCGACCCGGTCCACCAGAGCCTGCTCGACCGGCGCAACCCCTACATCGATCCGCTGTCCTTCCTCCAGGCCGAGCTGCTGCGGCGAGCCCGTTCCGGCGAGAGCGACGACGACGACCGGGTCACGCGCGCCATCTCCCTCACGATCAGAGGTATCGCCGGCGGGCTGCGAAGCACCGGCTGAGCGCCTGGCGGCCACCCGGACCTAGCGCTGCTGACCTTCGGCCTCGCCGAGGTGCTCCACGGGAACGGCCTGATCGCCGCGTTCGTGGCCGGGGTGACCTTCGTTGGCCGAGCGCGACCTTACGGCGGGCGAGCGGCGCGCGCGGACCGCCTTCGAGCAGCGGCTCTGCGGATAGGAGGTGGCATTGGCGGCGACGAGGGAGAAGAGCGGATCGCCGACCGATGGAACCCCTCCGCCTGCCTTACACTGGACGCCGATGCCCTTGGAGACCGGCGATCGGATCCCCGACGAGCTGGCGGCGGTCGACCCGGCGGGCGAGCGTGTGCCGCTGAGCCGCCTGCGCGGCGAGGCGACGCTGCTCGTGTTCCTGCGCCACCTGGGCTGACTGCCCTGCCAGGAGCACCTCGTGGAGGTCGCTGAGAGCATGGACGAGCTCGAGGCGACGGTCGCCTGCATCACTTTCGCCGAGCCCCGGCTCCTGCGGGGGTTCGAGCGCAAGATGGAGCTGCCCTACCCGATCTACGGCGACCCCGAGCGAGCCGCCTACCGCGCCTTCGGCTTCCCCCGCGCCTCGAACGCCCGGGTCTGGCTCGATCCGCGGGTGCTGCGCCGTTACGCCTCGCTGCTGCTGCGCGGCCGCCGCCCCGGAGGAGCGCCAAGGCAGGACGAGCTCCAGCTCGGCGGCGACGTCGTGCTCGACGGCGAAGGACGGGTGGCATGGGTCTATCGCAGCAAGGGACCGGAGGACCGACCCTCGGTCGAGCGGCTGCGGGAGGTCATCGACGAGGCCAAGGCAGGCGCTCGCGCGGCCTAGCCAGGGCAGGCGACAGGCGGGCATCGCCGCCGCCTGCGAGGGAGGCGCCGAGACGCAGCCCCGAGCCAGCCGCTCGCAAGGCGCCGGTCGAGCGGGCTCTCGTCGCATCGGCGATACTCGGGCGACGTGCTCGGAATCGCAACCGTGTTCGTCATCGCGGTCGTCTCCCTGCTCATCACGCGGGTGGCGACGCTCGCCTTCGTGCTGACCGGCATGTCGCGGGTGGCGGCGCGCTTCCAGGCGCGATCGGCGCTCTCGGGCACGGGCTTCACCACCACCGAGGCGGAGAGCGTGGTCAACCATCCCGTGCGCCGGCGGATCGTCATGGCGCTGATGCTGCTGGGCGGCGCGGGGATCGCCACGACCGTCGCGTCGCTGATCATCGGTTTCGCCGACGCCACGCGCGGCGAAGCCTATGCCCGGCTGGGGATCCTCGCCCTGGCGCTGGTGGCGCTCCTGCTGGTCTCGCGCACGCGCTGGTTCAACCGGGCGCTGAGCCCCCTCCTCAGCCGCATCGTCAACCGCTACACCCACCTCGAGGCCCAGGACTACGCGGAGATGTTGCACCTCGGCGGCGAGTGGGGCATCGGCGAGGTCGCCGTCCGCCAGAGCGACTGGCTGGCCTGCGAGCGACTGCAGGACCTCGACCTGCGCGCCGAGGGGATCGCCGTCCTGGGCATCGAGCGCCCCGACGGCAGCTACTTCGGGGCGCCGCGCTTCGACACCCGCGTCGAGCCGGGCGACATCCTGCTGCTCTACGGGCGCCGGAGCCGCCTCAACGAGCTCGACGACCGGCCGGGAGGTCCGGAGGGCGATCGGGCCCACGCGGCGGCGGTCGCCGAAGAGCGGCGCCAAGCCGCCGGCGATCGCGCCGAGGACCTGCATCGCCATCAACCCTCGGGCGACCTCGGAGCCGCCCAAGGCTGATGGCCGGGCTCGCAGGGCGCGGCTCGAGCTGCCGGCCGCGCCGGCCGCTCGACCGTTCCCCGCTCCTCCGGCTCCACTGCTCGGCCCGCTCGCGCACCTCGTCCGGGTCGCTGGGCGGCGAGTGCTTGGGTGGCGAGCCCGGTGTGTGCAGCAGGTGGTTGACGCTCTTGACGCCGGGAAGGCGAAACAGCTCCGTCTCGAGGATCAGCGGCGTCCCGGTAGCTAGCCTAGGCGAGCAGGCCCATTCGCTGCGCCCGCTGGACCGCCTCGGCGCGGTTGCGCACGTCGAGCTTCCGGTAGAGCGCGCTGGTGTACTCCTTGACGGTGTGGGGGGAGAGGTGCAGCGCGGCGGCGATCTCGCGGTTGGTAGCGCCGCCCGCGACGAGGTCGAGGACCTCCTGCTCGCGCGAGGAGAGCGGACTGGCGCTGCCGTCCGCCGCCGGAGGGAAGACGGTCAGCCCCTCGCTCACCTTCTGGACGGCACGGGCGATGTCGTCGGCCGGCCAGTCCTTCGGGATGAAACCCGAGGCGCCGGCCGCTTTGGCCGAGCCGGGCGAGATCCCGCCCGCGCCGGAGATGAGCAGCACCCGGGTCATGGGTGAGCGCTTGCGCAGCTGCTCGCAGATCTCCGGCCCGGACTCCGAGCCGATGAACAGGTCGACCAGCGCCACGTGGGGCTCGTAGCGGGCCGCCAGCGCGTAGGCCTCCTCGCCGCGACGCGCGCTGAGGCACCGCTCGACCCAGGGTTGGCTGGCGAGCATCAGCCGGAAGCCCCAGTGCACGACGTCGTGATCGTCGACGACCAGGATCCGCAGCATCCGGGAGCCATCGGCCCGCCAATCGTCGTCCTGTGCCGGCTTGCTCACTGCTTGCCGTCTTGGGGCACCACGAGGCGGACCTGCCACCCCTCGTCGCCTCGATTGCCGAACTCCACCAGGCCGCCGGCCTGAAGCGCCTCGAAGCTTGCCAGGCGCAGGCCCATGCCCGGGTGGGGATTGCTGTCGGCCTTGACCCCGTCGTTGGTGATCTGCAGTACGAAGGTGTCCTCGGTGCGAGCGGTCCGTACCCCGACGCGCGTCGGCCTGGAATGCTTGTGGGCGTTGCGCACGGCCTCGGCGAGCACCGACTGCGCCAGCGGCTCGAGCGCGGCGGGGACCTCGATCCCGTCTCCCTCGTGGAGAAGGCCGAGATCGGGGTGTTGCCGTGCCAGACGCTCGATCTCCTGCGCCAGGGTGGTGTTGGTCTCTGCGGCGCTGCGGCCGAGCGGCCGCTGGATGGCGACCCGCAGGTCCGCCAGCGCGACCTGGACCTCCTCGGCGGCGCGGGCGCGGGCCTCGGGATCGAGCTCGTGGTCACCCGACAGGGCGAGCGAGACTCCGAAGAGCCGCTGAATGACGCGTTCGTGGACCTCGCGCGCGAGGTCGATGCGCTCCTCGAGCTGGCGTGCCTTCTCCTGCTGGCGAGTGGCGACGCGGGCCATCGAGGCGAGCGCGGCGGTCTTGCCCAGGATCCACAGGAGGTCGCGCTCGGCGTCGCCCATCGGCTCGGCGGTGCCGCCGCGGTCGGCGAGGATCACCCCGATCCAGCGCCCGCGGGCGCTCATCGGCGAGCAGACGACCGTCGTGGTGCCCAGCTGTCGCACGTACTCGACCGGCAGCTGGTCCTCGAGGTCGTGGGTGCTCTCCACCACGCGGTCGGTCTCGAGCGCGTGGCGGGCCAGCTTGGCCGACTCGACGGTGAAGAAGTCGTGCGCGAAGAGCGAGACGTCGATGCGAAAGCTCCCGGCCGCCCGGACGCGCCTGCGCGCCGAGTCGTAGCGGAAGATCACCGCCCGCGTGAGCGAGGTGACCTCGCAGACCACCTCGCACAGCCTGTCGTAGAAGTCGTCCTCGTTGGGGTCGAGCTCGCCCTTGGCCAGCACCTCCGCCACGTGCTCGATCGCCCCCACCTGGGTTGACGAGAGCGGCCTGTTCTCGTGCTCGGTGGACATCTCGCTACTGAGGTTGGCAGACCGGTCAGCCGCCCGCCTGCCTGCGTACTCTGAAGCGCCCCCCGGTAGGGGGGTTTCCCCGCGCTTTCCCCCGCCGGACGGGGGGAATCGAGCCGGGGCGCCGATGAGATGCACGGTGGACCGGCAAGAGTGCGGGGGATGGCCCTCGCCCTTGCACCAAGACCCGACGAACGCCTGTCACCGCTCGAGCGCCTCGAGGTGCTCTGCGATCCGGGCTCTCTGAGCCTGCTGCGCACCGACGTGCTCTCGCGGCGGATGGGCGAGAAGGCACGCGCCGGAGACGGCGTGCTGGCAGGCAGCGGGCGGGTCGACGGCCGCCCGGTGTTCTGCTTTGCCCAGGATCCGTCGTTCGCCGGCGGCTCACTGGGTCAGGCCCATGCCGACACCGTCGTGCAGGTCCTCCAGCTCGCCGAGCGCACGCGCGTGCCGGTGATCGGCTTCGTCGAGTCGGCGGGCGCGCGAATGCAGGAGGGGCTCGCCGCGCTCGCCGGGTACGGGCGGATCTTCCGCGAGCACGTCGCGCTTTCGGGACTGGTCCCCCAGATCTCGGTGATCTGCGGCCCTTCGGCGGGCGGCGGCTCCTACGCGCCCGCCCTGACCGACTTCGTGATCATGACCGAGAACGCCAGCATGTTCCTCACCGGGCCGGGCATCGTGGCGCAGGTCACCGGCGAGGACGTCGACGCGGCCACCCTGGGCGGCCCGAAGGTGCAGGGAAAGAACGGCGTCTGTCATCTCGTCGCACCGACCGAGGTCGACGCGGCGCTGCTGGCGCGCGACCTGCTCGACTATCTGCCCCAGAACACGTCCGAGCCCGTTCAGCGCTGGCCCGCGGCAGCTCCTCCCAAGGGCGCGCCCGACGCGACCGTGCCGGCGGAGGCCCGTCGGGTCTACGACGTCCGCGACGTTGCCCGCTCGATCGTGGACGGCGGCCGGCTGCTCGAGATCTCCCCCCGCTACGCGCGCAACATCGTCTGCGCGCTTGGCCGGCTGGACGGGCGCGCGGTCGGCGTCATCGCCAACCAGCCGCGTCATCTCGGCGGCGTGCTCGACAGCGACGCCTCGCAGAAGGGCGCCCGCTTCGTGCGTACCTGCAACATCTTCGGCCTTCCGCTCGTCGTCCTCGTCGACACGCCGGGCTTTCTCCCGGGCACCAAGCAGGAGCGCCTCGGGGTGATCCGCCATGGCGCCAAGCTCGTGCACGCCTTCGCCGAGGCCGATGTCCCGCGCGTGACCGTGCTGCTGCGAAAGGCCTTCGGCGGCGCCTTCATCGCGATGAACGCCAAGGACCTCGGGGCCGATTTCGTCTTCGCCTGGCCCTCGGCGCAGCTCGGAGTGATGGGCTCCAAGCAGGCGGTCGGCATCATCCACCGGCGCGAGATCGGGGCTGCCGACGACCCGGCGCAAGCCTCTGACGAGCTTGCCGCCGCCTACAGCGAAACGCACCTGAGCCCGACCGCGGCAAGCGCGGACGGCTATGTTGACGAGGTGATCGCGCCATCGGAGACACGTGCGCGGGTCGCCGCCGTCCTTGCCAGCCTGGAGAGCGCGCCCCGCCGTCGTCGCCAGGCGGGTAACCTTCCTCTGTGACCTCGGTCGACGACACCGTGGTGCTCACCGGGGCCACCGGCTTCCTGGGCATGGAGGTGCTTGCGCGCCTACTCGAGCAGACCGACTGCGAGGTCATCGCGCTTGTCCGCGCGGGCGACGGCGACGAAGCCGCTGCGCGCATCGACACCGTGCTCGGCCAGCTCTACGACGACCCGCCCGCGGGCGCTCGCGAGCGAATCCGTGGGGTGCCGGGCGACGTGGCCACCGAGGACTTCGGCCTGAGCGCGGACGATCGCTCGGAGATCGTCGCCTCGGCCCGCAGCGTGATCCACTGCGCCGCGTCGATCCAGTTCGAGCTGCCGCTGGAGGAGGCGCGGGAGATCAATACGGCCGGCACCAAGCGCATGCTCGAGCTCGCCGGAGAGCTCGAGGACGTGCGACGCGTGATCCACGTCTCCACGGCCTACGTCGCCGGCCGCCACGAGGGCACCTTCCACGAAGACGACCTCGACGAGGGCCAGGAGTTCCGCAACAGCTACGAGCAGTCGAAGTACGAGGGCGAGCTCGCCGCGCGGGCAGCCGACCTGCCGCTGGTGACGGCCCGGCCCAGCATCGTCGTCGGCGCCCGCCACACCGGCTGGACGCCTGCCTTCAACGTCATCTACTGGCCGCTCCAAGCCTTCGCGCGGGGGTTGCTCAAGGAGGTTCCCGCCGATCCCGAGGGAATAGTCGACATCGTTCCGATCGACTACGTGGCCGACGGGATCGTGCACCTGCTCGGGATGCCGGAGGTTCCCGGCACCGTCGCTCTGGTCGCCGGCAAGCGCGCCGCGTCCAACTTGCAGCTGATCGAGACCGCGTGCCGCGAGCTCGACCGCGACCCCCCAAAGCTGAACGCCGACGCGACGATGGCGGGCGAGGGCGCGACGTTCCTGCCCTACTTCGCCGTCACCACGCGCTTCGACGACCGCAACGCGCGGGAGGCGCTCGAGCCGGCCGGGATCGAGATGGAGGATCTCGACGACTACTTCCCGGCCGTGATCGACTACGCGCTGCGGGCGAAGTGGGGCAAGGCAGGCATCACCCGCGAGGCCGCGCAGCGCGCGAGCGAGGAGCAGGGCGTCGAGGCGGACGCAAGCTCCGGCTGAGCAGCGCCCGCGCCCGAAACGCTCAGGCCGCGAAGAGCGTGAGGTCGGGCTCGCGCTCCCCGCGCAGGAGCTCGAGGTCGACCTCGACGCAGGCTATGCCCCGCGCGGTGGCGAGCACGCGCGCCTGAGGCTTGAGGACCTGAGCGGCGAGGATCCCCCGGCAGCTCCCGAGCGCCGGATCGAGGCGGATGCGCTCCAGGTAGCGCGAGAGCTGCTCGACCGCGTCGATCGTCCCGACGCGCTTGATCTCGACCGCCACCCAGTCGTCATCGCCGTCGCGGCACATGAGGTCGACGGGACCGATGTCGGTGGGCCACTCGCGCCGCACGAGCCGGAAGCCCTCGCCGCACCACCCGGGAGCGGCGGCCAGCAGCTCCTGGAGGTGCGACTCCACGCCGTCCTTCTCGAGGTCGGCCGTGGAGTCGGGCATGTCGTGGGTCACGTCGGAGAGGACCTCGAGGATGTCGATCTCAAGGCGATCCTCGCCCTTGACCTTGCGCACGACGATCCTGCCGGCCTCCTCCTCGACCACCGCAGGCGGGGTCATCCAGTTCAGCGGCTTGTAGCCGCCGGCGTCCGCGTGCACCAGCACCGATCCGTCGGCCTTGAGCATGAGGAGGCGCAGCGCCTCGGGCAGGCGAGCGGAGAGGCGGCCGGAGTAGCGGACCTCGCAGCGGGCGACGATGAGGCGCATCGGAGGAGGAAGGCTATGCGCCCGGCCGGACCACTTCTCCGACGGTGCACGCGTGCCGCCGCACGGAACGGCGGTGCGACGGCGCGCGTGCGAAAGGGCCGAGGGGTGGACACGGGGGACCCAATCTCCGAAGCCGACCCCTCGGCGGCGTGACAATGGATACCCGCGACCCCTACGGCCCCAAACCGACAATTTCCGGAGAGGTGAGCCGAAAAGCCCCGGGTGCGCCGCCCCGTGGTGGAGGAACGTCAGCCGGGCCGCTTTCAGGCGGAGGACGCTGCTCGGGGCAGGCGGGCGTCTTTGGCATAGGCGCGGTGGCGGCGGACGTAGGCCTTGGGGCGCTCGGCGTACACGCGGAGGCCGATGGCGAGTGCTGCGTCGACGAGCTCTTTCCGGCGGCGCTCGACGAGCTCGAGAAGCGGATCGAGGTCGGTGGCGATCAGGGCGCGTACCGACTCGTCGGAGCGCAGCGCCGCCCCGAGGTTGGCAAGGTCCTGGTCATCGCCCAGCAGGTCGGAGAGCTCGTCGAGCTCGTCGGCCTGGGCCGCCATCATCCCGCTCCACAGTGGGTTCAGCACGCGCTGGTGGTACCACAGGTCCTTCACGCGCTTGCGCCACTCGTGGAGGTGCTCGTCGGTCGGATCGCGCCGGGCGAGGGCGAAGGTGTCGCGACCGTCGCCGTAGGAGCGTGCGAGGCCGGGCTCGATGGCTTCCCAGCCATCCGCCTTCCCGGCCCAGCGATCGAGGGCCTCCCTGGCCTGTTCGACCTCGGCGGCTGTGGCCGCGGCAGCGGCCTGCAGCGGCGCATCGCCGTCGGCGGCCGGGGCGCCGGTGCCGACGGCGTCGCGAACGTGCTTGAAGGCGGCCTCCGAGAGCTGCCCCGCGAAGCGGTCGGCGAGTCCGTCGACGGTCTGCACCGCGACTTGGGCGTCGCGGAGGCTCGCCAGCGTCCGCCCCGCCTCACGCAGGCGGACGTTCTCCTCTCGGAAGACGCGCTTGGGAATCGACTCGCGAACGAGCCGCAGCAGCGCGCGCTCCTTCTTCAGGCTCTTGCGCGCCTCGTGCACGGCGGTGACCGGGTTCTCCGCGAGCCCGTCGCGCAGCTGCCCGAGCGCCGCATGGAGCTCTTCCTCGGCGATCCGGTGAATCCCCTCGCCAACGCCTTCTTTCTCCTCGAGTCGGTAGGCCATCGAAACGAAGGTACCAGGAGGGCGAGAACGCTGGCGCGCCCCGTCAGCTACCGTCCAACGTCCGCCACGCGCGGTCTGCCGATGCCCTCCTCGCCCACCCTCGACGCCGCCGCGCTGAACACGCTGGTCGGTCGCCGGATCATCGTCAGCGGCCACTTCGTGGGCCCCGTCACCCTCGACGGCGTGGAGGATCTCGGCCACGCAGTGAGCCTACGCGTCCGCGCGCCCGACGGTCACTTGCACGAGACCGTCCTCGACCTCGAGGAGCTGGCCGACGGCACCGTCGAGACGGCCGACGAGGGCGTCCGGCTGGTAGCCGGCGACGAGCTCTTTGACCTGATCGAGGCGCAGCGGATTGAGCACGCCTACGCTCACGACCCCAACTTCGCCGTCTCGATGTCGGGCGTGCGCGGGCTTCCCCACCAGATCATCGCGGTCTACCGGCACATGCTCCCCCAGCCGCGGCTGCGCTTCGTGCTGGCCGACGACCCCGGCGCCGGCAAGACCATCATGGCCGGTCTCCTGGTCAAGGAGCTCCGGCTGCGGATGGTCGCCGACCGCATCCTCGTTCTCTGCCCGGCACCGCTCACGGTGCAGTGGCGCGAGGAGATGCACGACAAGTTCGACGAGCGCTTCGACATCGTCGACTCCCATCAGGTCAAGGGGCAGCTCGGCCAAACGCCCTGGATCGAGCGCGACCGCTGCATCGCCTCCATCGACTTCGCCAAGCGCGACGAGGTCATGCCCGACCTCCTCCGCGCCGATTGGGACCTCGTGATCGTCGACGAGGCGCACAAGTGCTCGGCCGCCTCGCGCTACGACCCCGCCGAGGGTCGCGACAGGCTCGACCGCACCAAGCGCTACACGCTTGCCGAGGAGCTCTCGCGCCGCTGCGAGCGCCTGCTGCTCATGACCGCGACCCCGCACTCGGGCGACACGTCGCGCTTTCACAACTTCCTGCGCCTGCTCGACCCCGACCAGTTCGCGGTCGACGAGCTCGCGGCCGAGCAGATAGCGGCCGAGAGCTCGCCCTACTTCCTGCGCCGCGAGAAGGAGAAGCTCAAGGACGAGCACGGCAACGACCTGTTCGTGCCGCGCGACGTTCTCACCCAGCCCTTCAAGCTCGGGCCAGCGGAGCTGCGCCTCTACGAAGCCGTCACGACGTACATCCAGGAATTCCTCGGAAGCGCTGGCGGCGGCCGCGGCAATGCGATCGCTCTCGCCCGCACGGTGCTCCAGCGCCGGCTCGCCTCCAGCCTCGGCGCGATCCGCTCCTCGCTGGGAAAGCGCGCCGGCCGCATCGCCGAGCGCCTGGCCGAGCTCGAGGCGTTGCCGCCGGCCGAGCGCGCCAGGCGCCTGCGCGAGCTGCGCCTGGCTGAGCCCTTGGACGCAGAGCAGGAGACCGACGACGCGACCGAGGACGAGGAGGAGGCCGCCGTGGAGGGCGTCGTCGTCGCCGAGACCTTGGACGGCATGCGCACCGAGATCGCCGCGCTCGAGCGACTCGTCGTCCAGGCCGACGAGACGATCGCCGCCGGCGAGGAGACCAAGCTCGTCGCGCTGAAAGCCTGCCTGCAAAAGGCCGAGCTCTCAGAGCTGCGCGACGGCCGCGGCAAGCTGCTGATCTTCACCGAGCACCGCGACACGCTCGACTACCTCGAGCGCAGCCTGCGCGACTGGGGCTATAGCACCTGCTCCATTCACGGCGGCCTGCCCCCCGTCCAGCGCAAGCGCATCCAGCAGCTCTTCCACCAGGAGCGCCAGATCTGCGTCGCGACCGAGGCGGCGGGCGAGGGGATCAACCTCCAGTTCTGTCACCTCATGGTCAACTACGACCTGCCGTGGAATCCCGTCCGGCTCGAGCAGCGGATGGGCCGCATCCACCGGATCGGCCAGGAGCACCGCTGCGTGGTGTTCAACTTCTGCGCCGAGAACACCGTCGAGGGAAAGCTCCTCGGGCGGCTGTTCGAGAAGCTCGACGCGATGCGCGCCGACCTCGGCGGCCGCGTCTACGACGTCGTCGGCCAGGTCCTTTCCCACGGCGGCCTTGACTTCGAGAAGCTCCTGCGCGAGGCGCTGATCTCGCCCGAGCGCGTGACCGCCGGCGAGCGCGAGATCGCGGCGATCGACCCGCAGGCCTACAGGGGTTACGAGGAGGCGATCGGCATCGCGCAGGCGACCAAGCACGTCGACATGAGCTGGGTCGTCCAGCGCGACTGGCGCTCGGAGGAGCGCCGGCTGATGCCCGAGTTCGTCGAGCAGCTCTTCGGCCGCGCGGCGGCGCGCGTCAACCTGCGCCTCGAGGCCCGCCGCGACGGCGAGTATCTCCTGCGCGCCGAGCACGTGCCGCGCGCGCTGCGCGACGACCGCCTCGCGGCGGTCAAGCGTCTCGGCCCGCCCCAGGATCACTACCTCAAGCTCACCTTCCGCAAGGAGGTCCGCCAGCGCGCCGAGCACGAGGACGCCGTCCTGCTCTCGCCCGGCCACCCGCTCTACGCGGCGACGGTCGAAGCCATGCGCGAGCGACTGCGCGCCGCGGAGGGCGGCGTCGCCCCCTTCATGGCTCCCTGGGCCACCGAGCCCTACGCGATCCACTTCTTCACCTACGAGGTGCACGGGATGGATTTGCGCGGGCGCCCCGAGCAGGCGTGGGCCGAGCTCGTCGCAGTCGTCGAGGGCGAGGCCGGACCCGTGCTCGTCTCGCCCGACGTGCTGCACGACCTGACGCCGGCCGACTTCGCGCCACGCGAGCTGGAGGCGCCCGACCCAGAGGAGGTGCGGCGGGCCACCAACCACGTCCGCGCCGTCGTGCAGAAGGCCGAGCGCCGGCGGGTGAGCGAGGAGCGCTCCGAGCAGGCGCGCCTGCGCTCCGAGTACCTGCGCGAGGCGATGGACGCCCAGCGCGACGCGCTCCAGCGCAACTGGAGCGCGCTCGAGGAGCGCGTCTACCGCGGCGAGGAGTCCGCCCGCCTGGCCCGCGACGAGGCCGAGCGCCGGCTCGAGGATCTCGAGCGCCGGCGCGAGGGCAAGCTGCGCGCCTTCGAAGGCTTGGGCGTGGTGCGGCCGGGTCCGGTCTCCTACATCGGCTCCGCGCTGGTCGGCCCGCCGTTCGGCGAGGACGAGGAGATCACCCGGCCGATGCGCGAGGACGGCGAGGTCGAGCTCGCAGCCATGGAGCGGGCGATGGCGGCCGAGCGCGGCGAGGGACGGGAGGTCGAGGACGTCTCGCACTTCCGCGACGGCCGCGGCTTTGACCTGCGCTCTTGGCTAGAGACGCCCGACGGGCGCGTCACCGATGTGCGGCGCATCGAGGTCAAGGGCCGCTCCGCGCCGGCGGGAGACGTGTCGCTCTGCCGCACTGAGTGGATCGCCGCCCACCGCCACCGCGCGTCGTTCTGGCTCTACGTCGTCTACGCCGCGGGTTCCGGTGGCGAGCGGCTCCTGCGCGTCCAGGATCCGGCGGCCGCGCTGGGCGAGCGGGTCGAAGAGCGCACGCACGTGACCACCTACCGGGTGCCGGGCGAGGCGATCGAGGCCGTGGCGTGATGGCCGGCGAGGCGGGGGACAAGCGGCTGATCGAGGATCTGCTGCCCGTCGGTGCGATCAACGCGGTCGCCCAGCGCGAGAAGATCGGCCACGCCGCGCTGCACCCGCGCAAGCTGCACCTCTGGTGGGCGCGGCGGCCGCTGGCCGCCGCCCGCGCCGCGGTCTACGCGACGCTCGTGCCGGTCGAGGGAACTCCCGATGATGCGCGGTCCGACGACTTCTTCACTTCGCTCTGTCGCTGGGGCGCGAGCGACCGCGTGATCGCCGAGGCGCGCGAGCGCGTGCTGGCCGCCAACGGCGGAAAGCCCCCGCGCGTGCTCGACCTCTTCGCCGGCGGCGGCGCGATCCCGCTCGAGGCGGCCCGGCTGGGCTGCGAGGCGACCGCGGTCGAGCTCAACCCCGTCGCGCACCTGATCGAGCGCTGCACGCTGGACTACCCCCAGCGCTTCGGCTCCGGGCTGGCCGACGACGTGCGCGAGCACGGCCGGCGGTGGGTCGAGCGGACGTGGGAGCGCGTCGGGCATCTCTACCCGCGCGTGTGCGAGCCGCAAGGCGACCAGCTCGGCCTGCACGCCGACCCCGCAGCCGAGCGCGCGACGGGGCGGCCGATCGCCTACCTGTGGACGCGCACGGTGCCGTGCCCGAACACGGCGGGCGGCGAGCACGAGCTACCGCTGGTGCGCCAGACGTGGTTGGCCAAGAAGAAGGGCCGCTACGTCGCGCTGCGCCCGCACGTCGACCGCTCGGCGCGAACGCTCGCCTGGGAGGTGGTCGAGGCGCCGAGCGCCGAGGCGCTCGGCTTCGACCCCGCCGGCTTCTCGAGCCGCGGCCGCGCGAGCTGCCTGGTCTGCGGCGCCGCGGTCGACGCCGCCTACGTCAAGCGTCTGGGGATCGCCGGCCGGATGGGCATCACGCCGCTGGCCGCCGTGGTGGTCAAGCCGAGCGGGCGGGGGCGGGACTACCTGCCGGCCGGGTCGTACGCCGAGCCGGCGGTCGAGAAATGCGAGGCGGTGCTCGAAGGGCTGGAGGTGGCCCCGCCAGAGGAGCCGATCCAGGCGGGAGACACGCTGAACTTCAAAGTGCCGCTGTACGGCCTCACCCGCTTCCGCGACCTTTTCACGCCGCGTCAGCTCGCCACGCTCTGCGCCTTCGCCCACGGTGTTCGCGAGGCGCACGCGGAGATGGTGGCCACGGGTATGGACGCGCAGCGGGCGGAGGCGGTGTGCGCGTACCTCGGGCTTGCGCTTAATCGCACGGCCGACCGCAATAGCAACCTATGCCGCTGGGACACGGCAAACCAGTCGGTCACGAACACCTATGCGCGACAAGCTCTGCCCATGGTCTGGGACCTCGTTGAGGCGAACCCGTTCGGTGCCGGAGCGGGTGAAGCGCTCGAGTACGTCGAGAACATCGCCGGCATCGCGAAGCAGCTCGCTACGACCGGCCGCCGCGTCGAGGTTCAACGCACCTCCGCGACCCAGCTCGCGGACCACGACAACCACTTCGACGCGGTCGTCACCGACCCGCCCTACTACGACAATATCTCCTACGCCGACCTGTCGGACTTCTTCTACGTCTGGCTCAAGCGCTCCGTCGGCTTCCTCTTCGAGGAGCACTTCGCCGGCGAACTGACGCCGAAGAAACGCGAGGCGATCGTCGCGCCCTACAGACACGAGGGCGATAAGCCGGCGGCCCGCGCCTTCTACGAGCAGGAGATGGCCGCCGCGTTCGCCGAAGCCCACCGCGTCCTCAAGCCCGGCGCACCGCTGGTCTGCGTCTACGCGCACAAGACCACGCTCGGCTGGGCCGCGCTCGTGGAGGCGCTGCGGCGCGCGCGCTTCACCATCACCGAGGCCTGGCCGCTCGACACCGAGATGCCCGAGCGCTCCATCGGCCAGGGCACCGCCTCCCTCGCATCCTCGATCTTCCTCGTCGCCCGCCGCCGTGACGACGACCTCACCGGCTCCTACCACGACGTCCTAGCCGACCTCGACGGGGTCATCGACGAGCGCCTCGAGCGGCTGACCGCGGCAGGGGTCGCCGGCTCTGACCTCGTGATCGCCGCCATCGGCGCCGGCCTGCGGCCCTTCACCCGCTACGCCACCGTCGAGCTGCCATCGGGCGAGCCCGTCGTCGCCGAGCGCTTCCTGGAGGAGGTGCAGTCGCGCGTGCTCGACGCGGTGCTGGCCAAGGTCCACTCGCTCGGCGACGGCGTCGGGTCGATCGACCCCGCCACGCGCTACTACGTCCTCGTCCGCACCATGTTCGGCTGGGCCGACGTGGAGTTCGACGAGGCCAACAACCTCGCGCGCACCGCTGGGATCGAGCTGGGCGACGGTCTCGCCCACGGCCCGCTGCGCCTGGCCGACGTGTCGGGCAAGAAGGTCCACCTGCGCGACTTCGCCGAGCGCGGCTCAGACCCCGAGCTCGGACAGGACGGCGGGCGCCTGATCGACGTGCTGCACGGGCTGCTCTGGCGTGCGTCCCACGCCGCCCACGACGTCCCCTCCTTCCTCGACTCGAGCCGGCCCGACGCCGAGCGGCTGCGTCAGGTCGCCCAGGCGCTCCAGGGCAAGGCGCTGCGCGAGGAGTCGGAGTCAAAGGCGCCTGAGGCGCAGGCGTGCGAGCGGCTGCTCGGCGCCTGGGGCCGGCTGGTGGAGGACAACCTCCTGCGAAGCCGGCCGTGACCGCCACCCCTTCGCTCGCCTACGCCCTGCGGCCGTGGACCGACGTGGTCCGCCCGCATCCCGACGTCGCCTCGGGCGACCTGGCCATGGGCACCTACGCGGCCAACATCGCCAAGGTCGCGATGACCAACGAGGCCGAGCCGGTCTACGCCGACGCTCAGGCCTTCTTCGCCGCCACCTACTTCACCCCGACGATGGTCGGGCTGCTGCGCGACGTCTTCCGCGCGCTCTCTGGCCAGGGCGGAGACCGCGTTGTGCAGCTCAAGACGCCGTTTGGCGGCGGCAAGACCCACTCGCTGCTCGCCCTCTACCACCTCGCGCGCAGCCGCCACGCCGCCGCGCGAGTGCCCGAGCTCGACGGTCTCCCCGACCCGGGCGACGTCCGCGTGTGCGTACTGTCGGGTGAGTACCTCGACCCCGCGCGAGGGCGCGAGGTCGAGAACCGCACGATCCGCACGCTGTGGGGAGAGCTCGCCTACCAGCTCGGCGGCTGGCCCGCCTACGACGCTCTGCTTCTCGCCGGTGGCGAAGAAGGGCCGCCGCCGGCCGGCGAGAAGCTCGGGCGGCTCCTCGCCGGCGCCGGCCCCTCGCTCATCCTCCTCGACGAGGTGCTCGTCTACGCGGCCCAGGCCAAGGCGGTTGCGATCGGGTCGACCACGCTCGACCGCCAGGTGCTGCTCTTCGTCCAGCACCTCACCGAGGCGGTCAACCAGACGCGCACCGCCGCGCTCGTCTACTCGCTGCAGGCGAGCGTGGGCGAGGCTGTGGGGGAGGAGGGGTTGCTCGAGCAGCTCGAGAAGATCGCCGGGCGCATCGACGAGCGCCGCGAGCCAGTCTCGGGCGACGAAGTCCTGCGCGTGGTGCAGCGCAGGCTCTTCGCGCAGGCCGGTGCCGAGGACGTACGCACCGAGGTCGCGCGCCACTACGGCGGCCTGCTCGCCGAGCAGCTCGCTGCCGCGGCGGAGACCGACGCCGACCGGCGCGAGGCCGCCGGCGCGGGCGAGGCGCTCGAGCGGCGGATCGTCGAGTCCTATCCATTTCACCCTGAGCTGCTCGACCTCATGTTCCACCGCTGGGGGTCACTGCCCTCCTACCAGCGCACCCGCGGGGCGCTGCAGTTCCTGGCCACCGTGGTACACGCGCTGTGGGCGGGCCGGGCCGAGCGCGAGCCCCAGGCGCTGATCGGGCCGGGCGACATCGACTTCGCCGACGAAGGCTCGCGCATGACCTTTCTCGAACAGGTGGGAGAGACCGACCAGTACCGATCCGTGGTCGAGGCCGACTTCCTCGCCGCCGACGCCGGCACCCGACGGGTCGACGAGCGCCTCGGCCGCGACGCTCCGGGCCTCGAGCGCCTGCGGGTCGGCACGCGGGTAGCCACCACGATCATGCTGCTCTCCTTCGGCGCGCGCGAGGGCGCGGATCGCGGCGCGCTCGAAGGCGAAGTCGTCGAGGCGGCGCTCGTCCCCGGCGCCGACCGCCACGTGCTGCTCTCCGCACTCGAGGCGATGCGCGGGGAAGCGCTGCTCTACCTCCACCACGTCGCCGGTCGCTACCGCTTCGAGCCGCGACCGAACCTCAATCGCCTCATCCAGCAGGAGCAGGACCGGGTGGGACGGGAGGACGTCCGCGCCCGCGTGCGCGACCGGCTCGAGGCCGCGCTGGGCGCGGCGGGGCCCGAGCGCCGCCACGTCGTCCTGTGGCCGGCGAGCCCGGCCGAGGTGCCCGACGAGGGCGACGCCTTCCGCGTCGCCTACCTGCCGCCCGACTGGAGCCCTTCCTCGCTCCCACCCGAGCGCTGGGTGCTCGACGGCTCGAGCGGCCCGCGGGTCAACCGCAACGCGCTGTGCCTGGTCGAGCCGGCGCCCGAGCGCTTTGATGCCGCGCGGGCGGCCGCGCGCCGCGCCCTGGCGGTCGAGGCACTTCTGGCCCAGGGTGGAAAGCTCCAGCTCTCGACCGAGCAGCGCGACGAGCTGCGCGACCGCCTGGGCGCCGCCGAGCAGGAGCTGCGCTCCGCGCTGGGCCACTCCTACCTGCGCGTGCAGGTGCCGACCGGGCTCGCCGACGACGGGTCGATCCGATTCGCTGCGCGGGAGCTGGCCACCATCTTGGCCGCCGGCCGCGGGCTGCACGAACGCGTCCGCGAGGCGCTGGAGACCCACGTGGCGGCCAAGGTCTTCCCGGCGAAGGTCGCCGCGCTCGCCGGGCTGGGCGAGGAGCGCGAGTGGCGCTGGGTCGGCGAGGTGGCGGAGGCGCTCCCGCGCTTCTTCGACGCGCCGAAGGTGTGGACGCCGGCCGCGCTGGCAGCCGGGATCGCCGAGGGCGTGTCCCAGGGGACCTTCGGCTACGTGGCCGGCGCGTCAGCCGCCGCCGACGGATCGCTAGCGGTGCCGGCGCCCAGCGCGGTGCGCCTGCGCGAGCCGCTGGCCGCCGAGCACGTCGGACTGGGTGAAGGTGCGGCGCTTCTGCGAACCGCTCTGGCCGAGCGGCTGCGGACGCCCGCAGCAACGCCACCGCCCGCGGCCCTGTTCCCGTCTCCCGAACCTGGCGGCCCACCCCCCGGCCCGCCGGGCGCGCCCCCGGGCGGCGAGGCAACCGGCCTGCGCCTCACCATCACCGCCACCGAGGACGACCTGTTCGTCTTGAACCAGTCCCTCGCCAAGCTGCGTGACCTGGTCGGCGGTGGGACCCTGCGCCTCAGCCTCGACGTCGAGGCCCGGACCGCGGAGGGCACCCCCATCGACCGGGTCCGAGCTCGCAACACCGTCATCGAGCCGCTCGACGAGGATCCCGACGTAGACGTCCGCAGCGAATGGCTCGGCGGCTCATGACCGACCTGCCCGACTACGAGCGGCCACCGGTCGTCGAGGTGGCCGTCGCCGTGCAGTTCGTTCCGCTCCCGCAGTTCGGAATGCGCGAGGCGGTTGCCGTCTCGCGAGCGTTCGAGGGCTGGGACGTGGTTGACGTGCTCCCGGCGCTCGAGCCGATGGTCGAGCCTCCTCCCGGGCACGTAGTCGCACCAGAGCTTCGGTTTGGACTCGGGAACCCTCCCGTTCGCGTAATCCTGAGCTCCGAAGGCTCCCACTGGGTTGCGCAGGTACAGCAGGACCGCGTAGCCGCCCATGAGCGCAAGATCGCCGAGCGCCCTTCGTTCGGCAATGTCTCGCCGCAGCTTGCAAACGTCGCTGCGCGAGCCGCTCGAGCCCTCGACACGCCCTTGCTGGACGAGCCCCACCGCCCCGAGATGGTCGAGGTGGTCTACGAGAACGAGATCCTCGCCGGGGAGGGCTGGCGCGATCTCTCAGAGATGGACCAGGTCCTCCGCGTGTTCAGCGACGCCGCGGGGGCCGAGCCATACGAAGCCTTCGAACAGGCGCAGATCGGCTTCGCCTATTCGCTCATCGAGGACGATCGGTTCCTGGGGCGCCTCCGTGTCATCGCGGATCCGCAAGCCGATCCGAGTGGCTCTCAGTCCATACATCTGCGCCTTATCAGTCGCCGTATCGTCGATAACCACGACCTTGACTCGGTCTTGGAGCAGTGCCATGCTGACATCGTGCTGGGGTTCACGGCAGTGACCACCGAGCGCATGCATGAGATCTGGGGGCGCAAGAAGTGACGACCGCCACCATCGACTACGTCACCAGCGATTTCGCTTCGGGCGCGACCGTGGCGCCGCGCAAGGTCAGCCAGTACGTCGATGTGACTCAGCGCATCCGCGATCGGCTCGACCAGCTGAGGGAGCTTCCCGGTGGATGGGACCACGAGCAGGCAAAGCCAATCGATCCAGATGCCCTCAGGCTGGCCTGGACTGCCGCCGAGCAGTTCCTCCGTGCGAGGCTCCCCGAGCCCGAGCTGTTCCCCGTTCCCGACGGAGGCGTCCAGCTCGAATGGCGGGCCGGTCCTGTGGAGCTTGAGCTGGAGATCGAGCCGGGCGCGCGGGCCGTCGTCTTCGTGTGCGATGACGAGCAGTCGGGCCAGCAGATCGATGGGGAGCTGCCGCGCGACGAGTCACGCTTTGGCCTTGCGCTGGCGCGACTCAACGCCCATGCATGACGGAGCGTGAAGCGCGCGAGGCGATCGCCGACGACGATCGCCTGCTTCGGAGGATCCGAGATCAGCCGGAGAAGATGTGGACGAAAAAGGGAGGAGTGCTTCGCCCGTCCAGCGCTGCCCTGAAGCCGCATCAGGCGGACGGTGGGCTTTCGGTCGACGTGAGGCGGCTGTTAGCCGACCCGCGATCGCCTGGGTCGGTGCTGGACGACGACCGGGACGATGGCCTCGTCGAGTTCGAAGCGAGGCGCCCGAGAGACGCCGGCTTGGATGTTGAGCACGCGCCCTTGCAGAGCCGGTACTCGCACGCGAACATCGTCGGCTTCGAGAGGTTCGACCGAGCTGGTCAGAAGCGAGTCCGTCGCGAGCTTGCAAAGCAGGCGGTCTGGGTGCAGACGCCCGCTTCCGCGGCTGCGGGCGCCGGGTGATCCTCGGTCGGATGGTCCGGGCGGGGACGCGGCGTTGACCTGACGAGCGCCGCCGCGGAGGCGGCGAGGTGGCGGTTAGGGTTAGGCGGCGGTCTGCTCCTCGAGCGCGCGCGGCGTGGTCGCGCGCACCCGTGCGGCGAGGTCGCGGACCTCGGGGTCCTCGCGGAGGGCCAGCGCGCGCTCGCAGGCCGCCAGGCAGTCGCGCGTGCGGTCGGTGCGTGCGAGCGCGTGCGCGTAGCGCGACCACGCCGCGGGCGAGTCTTCGTCGAGGCGCACGGCGGCCTCGCAGGCCGACGCCTCGGCGCCGACGTCGCCCAGGAGCTGGTGGCAGAGCGCGAGGTCGAGCAGCCCTTCGACGCTGGGCTCGACAAGGCGCGCGCGCTCGAGCGCCGCCAGCGCCGCGAGGCGGTCGGCGAGCCGGAGGCGAAGGCGTCCGAGCCGCTCCCACCCCGACGCGTCCTCCGGGACCCGGTCGGTCACCCGCTCGGCCGCCTCGGCGGCCAGCGAGATGGCGCCCATGTCCTCATAGATGCGTGCGGCAAAGCGCTGCGCGGTGGGGCGGTCGCGTTCGACGCGGGCCCAGTCGCGCACCGCGCGCGCGGCGGCCGGGAGATTTCCTCCCTGCCAGAAGGCGAGGGTCATCAGCCGCAGCACGGCGGCGTCGCGAGGGTTGGCGTCACGCGCGTAGACGAGCCGTTGGGCGGCGAGCGCGTAGTCGCCCTCAGCCATCGCGTGCTGCGCCGCGGTCATGAAGCGCCGGACGCGCTCGGACCCTGCGTCGGGCGTCGCGAAGTCCACGAACTCGAGGCTCCCCGCCGGCACGGTGCGTACGCCGACCCCGAAGCGCGCGCGGGCCCACTGCCGGACGTCGTCGCCCTCCCCCGAGAAGTAGATGCCGGTCACGCTGCCCACGCCCCACTCCGGGTAGGAGAGGCAGCGCGCGTAGCGGTGGACCACCGAGTGGTCGGGCATGCGCGAGCCGAACGGATCGTTTCGCGCGCGGTCGGCGGACCGCTCGCGGGCGCGCTGGTCTGCCTCGTAGGCGCGCCGGCCCGCCTCCTCGCGGGCGCGCCGCGCCGCGGCGGCGCTTGCGCGGACGGCGTTGGCCGAGACCCGCCCGCCGCGTGAGTCCTCCGCGAGGCGCTCGAGCGTGTCGGCTGCCTCGTTGATGGCCTGCAGGTGGCGCTCGTGCTCGTGGCGTCGCCCCGGGGGCGCGATGTCGGGGTGCCAGCGCTTGGCCATGCGCCGCCGCGCGAGCTGCACCCCGCGCTGGTCGAACGGCGGCTCGAGCTCCAACAGGAGCAGCGATTGCTCGACGTCGAGGACCTTCACGGGCATGACCCGCGTACGGTAGCGAGGGGAGGCCGAGGATAATCGGCCGATGCTCTTCGACCTGTGCGACGTGACGGCCTCGCGCGGCGGGCGCGTGGTTCTGCGCAGCGTGGACCTCGCGCTCGAGGAGGGTTCCACGGCGGTGGTCGGGCCTTCGGGCTCGGGGAAGTCGACGCTCCTGCGGCTGCTCAACCGGCTCGCGGACCCCGACGCGGGCGAGGTGCGCTATCGCGGTCGGCCGCTGCGCACCCACGATGTCCTGCGCCTGCGCCGCGAGGTCGCGCTCGTGCCCCAGCTTCCGGCGCTCGTAGAGGGAACGGTGGCCGACAACGTCGAGCTCGGCGCGCGGCTCGCCGGTCAGGGCGCCGACGTGGACCGGGCGCTCGCGCTGGCGGGCCTGGAGGCGAGCTTCGGTCCGCGGCTCGCAGACGGGCTCTCGGTCGGTGAGCAGCAGCGCGTCATGCTGGCCCGTGCGCTCGCGCTGGAGCCATCCGTGCTGCTGCTCGACGAGCCCACCTCCGCCCTGGACGAGCGGACCCGCGCCGCGGTGGAGGCGACCCTCGTGCGCCTGGCCTCAGAGCTCGACCTCTCCCTCCTCGTGGTTACCCACGACCCCGCCCAGGCGCGGCGCCTGGCCCGCCGGACGGTCACCGTCGCCGGCGGGCGGATCGCGTGACCGGCGCCATCGAAGTCTCCCTGTGGGAGGTTGCGGCGGCGCTCGTGCTCGTGGCAGTCGCCGTGGGCGCCTCGTCGTGGCAGGGGGCCGCCCTGGAAAATGACATCGGGGTCGCCGTGATCCGGGCGTTCGTGCAGCTCACCGCCGTGGGGTACGGCATCGACCTGCTCTTCGACCAGGACAGCGTGGCGCTCGTCCTGGGGCTCGTCGCCGTCATGGTGCTTCTCGGGGCGCTCACCGCTCGCCACCGTGCCCGCGCGGTGCCGGGCGCCTTCTGGCCGATCCTCGGCGCGCTCGCCCTGGCCGCCGGCGCGACGCTCGGCCTGGTGATCGCGCTCGGCGTCTTCGAGCCCAAGCCCCGCTATCTCGTCCCCGTCGCCGGGATCGTGATCGGCAACGCCATGACCGCCGCCGCCGTCGCGCTCAACCGGCTGGGCGACGAGGTGGCGCGCTCGCGACGGGAGATCGAGGCCACCCTTGCGCTGGGCGCGACCGCCGCGCAGGCGGCCCGACCGCTTCTGCGCCGCAGCCTGCGCTCCGGCCTCATTCCGCTCGTCGACCAGACCAAGACCACGGGGCTCATCACCTTCCCCGGGATCATGGTCGGAATGCTCCTCGCCGGCGCCGACCCGGTCGACGCGGTGCGCCTCCAGCTGATCATCCTCTACACCCTTCTCGGTGCCGTCTCCCTCTCGGCGCTGATCGCCATGTCGCTCGCCTACCGCAACTTCTTCACCGCCGCCCACCAGCTGCGGGAGGCGGCAGTCGAGTGACGCGACCGGGGCTCGCACCGCAACGCCATGTACTCGCCGCTTCCGAGCGAGCTGGCCTGAGCCTTTCTATCCTCCGGCGTTCGATGGCTCAGCAGTACGTCTACACGATGCATCGCCTGACCAAGGTCTATCCGCCCGACCGGAAGGTGCTCGAGGACGTTACGCTCGCCTTCCTGCCCGGAGCGAAGATCGGCGTGCTCGGCTACAACGGCTCCGGGAAGTCCACGCTGCTGCGGATCATGGCCGGCGAGGACACCGAGGTTCGCGGCGACGCGATACTCGCGCCCGGCGCCGTGGTCGGGCTCCTTGAGCAGGAGCCTGCGCTCGACGAGGCCAAGGACGTTCGCGGCAACGTCGAGGAGGGCGTCTCGGAGATCCGGGACCTGCTCGACCGCTTCAACGAGCTCTCGATGAACTACTCCGACGAGACCGCCGACGAGTTCTCACGGCTCCAGGAGCGCATCGACGCGGTCGACGGCTGGAACCTCGAGACCACGCTCGAGATCGCGATGGACGCGCTTCGCCTGCCTCCGGCCGACGCGCCCGTGGCCGAGCTCTCAGGGGGAGAGCGCCGCCGGGTCGCGCTCTGCCGGCTGCTCCTGCGCCAGCCCGACCTCCTGCTCCTCGACGAGCCGACCAACCACCTCGACGCGGAGTCCGTCGCATGGCTCGAGCGCCACCTTCACGACTACCCGGGCACCGTCGTGGCCGTGACCCACGACCGCTACTTCCTCGACAACGTCGCCGGCTGGATCCTCGAGCTCGATCGGGCGCGGGGAATCCCTTTCAAGGGCAACTACTCGAGCTGGCTCGAGCAGAAGCAGGCGCGCCTCGCCCAGGAGGCCAAGCAGGATTCGGTGCGGCGCAAGACGATCGAGCAGGAGCTCGAATGGGTGCGCCTCAACGCGAGCGCGCGACGCACCAAGCCCAAGGCGCGCCTGAACAACTACGAGCGCCTGCTGGCCGAGGACCGCAACGTCAGGCTCGACCAGGTCCAGATCCACATTCCGGCCGGCCCCCGGCTCGGCGAGGTGGTGGTCGAGGCCGACGGCCTGCGCAAGGGCTTCGGCGACCGCCTGCTCATCGAGGACTTGTCCTTCTCGCTGCCCCGCGGCGGGATCGTCGGGGTCATCGGGCCCAACGGCGCGGGCAAGACGACGCTCTTCCGGATGATCGTCGGCGAGGAGGAGCCCGACGCCGGGACGCTGCGGATCGGCGAGACGGTCGACCTCGCCTACGTCGACCAGAGCCGCGACGCGCTGGACGGTGAGAAGACGGTCTGGGAGGAGATCTCGGGCGGCGAGGACCAGATCCTGGTCGGCGAGCGCCGCGTGGCCTCGCGCGCCTATGTCGGCTCGTTCAACTTCAAGGGCTCAGACCAGCAGACCAAGGTGGCAAAGCTCTCCGGAGGCGAGCGCAACCGCCTGCATCTCGCAAAGCTCCTTCGCCGCGGCGGCAACCTCCTGCTCCTCGACGAGCCGACCAACGACCTCGACGTCGACACGCTCCGCGCGCTGGAGGAGGCGCTGCTCTCCTTCGCGGGCTGCGCGGTGATCATCTCCCACGACCGCTGGTTCCTGGACCGCGTAGCGACCCACGTGCTCGCCTTCGAGGGCGACTCGCGGGTCACCTGGTTCGAGGGAAACTTCGAGGCTTATGAGTCCGCGAGGCGCGAGCGACTCGGCGAGGAGGCCGACCGCCCGCATCGGATCACCTATAAGAAGCTGGTCCGGGGGTAGGCGGGTCCGGGCCGCAGCGAAGGCGGACGCAGCGCGAACGCGGACGGACCCCGCTAGGACGCGCCGAGGTGGGTAGAACCTTCGGATGGCCGTTCTCGAGATCACCAACTTCACCGACCCGGCGTGCCCCTTCGCCTTCTCTGCCGAGCCCCACCGGATCCGGCTTCGCTGGCTCTTCGGAGCTCAGATCGCGTGGCGCAACCGGACGGTGGGGCTCTCCGAGCGCCTCGGGGACTACCTCGAGAAGGGCTTTACCCCCGAGAAGCAGGCCGAGGCGCTCGCTCGCCTCGCCCGCGAGCACGGGATGCCGATGGACACTCGCGAGCAGCCGCGCATGATGGCCACGGTGATCGCCTGTCGAGCGGTGATCGCGACGCGCCTCTACTGCCCGGGCCGAGAAGATTCCCTCCTGCGTCGCCTTCGCATCCTGCGCTTCGCCGGCGAGCTGATCGACGAGCCCGCGGTGATCGCTCAGGCTGCGCGCGAGGCCGACGTCGACCCCGAGGCCCTTGAGAGCTGGATGGACGAACCGGCCGTCGAGGCGGCGCTGCGCGAGGACATGGCCGACGCGCGGAGCCCCACGCCCGCCGCCAGAGCGCTCGACCACAAGCTCTCCGGGCCCGAGGAGGAGCGCCGCTACACCTGTCCGTCCCTGCGCTTCGTCCGCCCGGCCGACGGGCGCACCATCGACGTGCCGGGCTTCCAGCCCTTCGCGGCCTACGAAGTAGTGATCGCGAACCTCTGCCCGAACCTCGAGCGCCGCCCGGCCCCGAGCTCCGCCGAGGAGGTCCTGGCCTGGGCGGACGAGCCGCTGGCGACCGCGGAGGTCGCCGCGATCATGGAGGTCTCGCGCGACGACGCCCGCAACGAGCTCGCGCGCGTCGCGCAGCTCGAGCCGGTGGGCACCGACGGCTGGTGGACGCTTCCGGCCGTCCCGGCGCGACTCGCGGCGTAGCTCCGCGAGCCCTTCGGGCCGCCCCGGCAAGCAGAGGCGTTGGGATCAGTGCAGCAATTCCAGCAGCGCGCTCGCGTCGCCGGCTACGGCGTCGGCCCCGCGAAGCGCCTCGGCCGGAAACGGTCCGGTGGCCACCGCCACGCAGCGCACGCCGTCGGCGTGCGCGCACGCGACGTCGCGAGGGGTGTCTCCGATGACCACCGTCTGCTCTCGGGGATACGGAGTCCAGCCGTCCCGCCCGTCGCTCCCGGCCCGGCGCCGGGCGATGCCCGGCAGCTCGCTGCGGTCCTCGTGGTCAGAGCCGAAGCCTCCCTGGCCGCGCTCGAAGAAGCCGCCGACCCCGGCCCGGGCGAGCTTGAGGCGGGCAATCGGCTCGTAGTTGCCGGTCACCAGCGCGAGGTGGACGCCGTCGCGGCCGGCCAGCTCGGAGAGTACCTCGCGCATGCCGGGCGCCACCGCGTGGGCGAGGTCGCCGGGCGCGGCACGCGCGTAGGCGGCGCAGGCCGCCTCGCGGGCGTCGGGCAGTCCCTCGTCGATGCGCTCGGCCGACAGCCCGCACTGCAGGGCGATGAGCCGCACGAGCTCCGAGTCGGTGCGCCCCGGCGCCTGCACCCGCGCCGCCGCTGGGTCGGCGATGCCGTAGACCTCCCGCAGCGCCTCGTGCAGCGCGGCGCGGTGCTCCTCGTGGGCCCCCAGCAAGAGGGTTCCGTCGATGTCGAAGAGGAGGAGCAGCGCTACCGCTCGAAAGTGGTGTCCGGATCGAGGCGACGGGCGAAGGCCGCGACCAGCCGGGCGCAGGCCTCGACGTCCTCGAGCGCGACCAGCTCCACCGGCGAGTGCATGTAGCGCAGAGGGATCGAGACGACGCCGGTCGGGACGCCCTGGCGAGAGATGTGGATGGCGTCGGCGTCGGTGCCCGTTACCCGCGCGCTGGCCTCGATGGTGAAGGAGATCTCCTCCGCCTCGGCCGCCTCGTGCAGAAGCTCGAAGACCCGTGGATTGATCGTGGACCCGCGACCGATCACCGGGCCGCTGCCCAGCTCGTGCTTGCCGGTCTCCTTCGGGTCTATCCCGGGCGCGTCGGTCGCGTGGGTCACGTCGACGACGATGGCCACCCCCGGCTCGAGCGCGTAGGCGGAGGTACGCGAGCCGCCGAAGGTGATCTCCTCCTGGACGGCGGCCACGGCAGCGACGTCCCCGGGCGCGCCGCCGGCCTCGGACACCAGCCGCGCGGCGGTGAGCGCTACGTAGGCGCCGAGCCGGTTGTCCAGCGAGCGGGAAGCCAGACGGCCGTTGGGAAGCTCGACGGCGTCGCCGGCGATCACGGCGACGTCGCCGATTCGGACCATCCGGCGCGCCTCGTCGCCGTCCTTGGCTCCGACGTCGATGTGGAGGTCCTTGATCTCTGCCACCTTCTTTCGCTCCTCGTCCTCGAGGAGGTGGATCGGCTTCTTGCCGATGACCCCCGGGATCGTGCCGTCGCGGGTCGCAAGAGCAACGCGTTGCCCGACGAGGATCTGCGCGTCCCACCCGCCGACGCCGGTGAAGCGCAGGAACCCCTCGTCGTCGACATGGGTCACGATCACGCCGATCTCGTCGATGTGGCCGACGACGGCAAGCAGCGGCCCGCCCGCGGTTCCCACCACACGGGCCACGGAGGAGCCCAGCGTGTCCGAGTTCACCTGCGCAAAGCCACGAGCGGCCTCGCGCCAGATCCCGGCCGGCGCGCCCTCGTAGCCCGAGGGGCCGGGAGCGGCGAGCAGCTTGGTCAGGAGCTCTGGCGCGGCCATGGTCGCGTGACCATAGTGGTCGTGTCGGTATAACCCGCCTCCATGGCGAGCCTCACCCTCGGCCAGGTGGTCGCCGGCCACCGCATCGAGAGCGTGGCGGGCCGCGGCGGCATGGGCGTCGTCTACCGGGCGACGCACCTTGCGCTCAACCGGGTCGTCGCCCTCAAGCTCATCGCCCCCGAGCTCGCCGAGGATCCAGAGTTTCGCCGGCGCTTCAAGCGCGAGTCCGAGACCGCGGCTTCGCTCGATCACCCCACATGATGGTCGGAACGCTCGACTACATTGCCCCGAGCAGCTCCAGGGCGCGACGGTCGACGCGCGGGCGGACGTCTACGCGCTGGGCTGCGTCCTCTATGAGGCGATCACCGGCCGGGTCCCCTATCCGCGCGACACCGACCCCGCGAAGATGTGGGCTCACATGGGGGAGCCGCCTCCGATCCCGTCGAGGGCGGCGCCCAACCTCCCCGCGCCCTTCGACGAGGTCGTACCCGCCAAGGAGCGTCGAGAGGTGGGCAGCGACGCCGTCCGGGGGGTAGACCGCTGACATGAACGACCTCATCGTGGGAGACGTCGTGGGCGGCCACGAGCTCGAGGAGCTCATCGGGCGAGGCGGGATGGGGGTCGTCTACCGCGCGCGACACGTCCTGCTCGACCGCACCGTCGCGCTCAAGCTGCTCGCTCCCGAGTTCGCGCACGACGTGGAGTTCCGCACCCGCTTCGAGCGCGAGTCGCGCGTCGCCGCGGCGCTCGACCATCCCAACGTGGTTCCCGTCCACGACGCCGGAGAGGACGACGGGCGGCTGTTCATCACGATGCGCTACGTCGACGGGACCGACCTTCGCGAGATGATCTCAAGCCGCGGCGGCCTTCCAGCCGAGCTGGCCGCGGAGATCGTGGCTCAGGTGGGCTCGGCGCTCGACGCTGCCCATGCGCACGGTCTCGTCCACCGCGACGTCAAGCCGGCGAACGTCCTCGTCGCCGATGCCCGCGCGCCGCACGTCTACCTGAGCGACTTCGGCCTGACCAAGCGGTCGGCGTCGAGCAGCGGCCTGACCGGCTCGGGCCTGATGGTGGGGACCCTCGACTACATGTCACCCGAGCAGTTCGCCGGGGAGGCCGATGCCCGGACCGATGTCTACGCGCTCGGGTGCGTGCTCTTCGAGGCGCTCACCGGCCGGGTTCCGTTCCCGCGCGAGATGGCCCCCCAGACCATGTGGGCGCACATGAGCGAGCCGCCGCCGGCCGTGGAAGGCGCGGTGGGGGATGCCTTCGACCCGGTGATCGCGAGGGCACTGGCCAAGAAGCCGGCGGACCGCTTCCCCTCGACCGGCGACCTCGGCCGAGCGGCGCTCGCGGCCGCCCAGGGCCGCAGCGAGGTGGTCACCGAGCGCAGCGTGGCCGTCGGCGACGCCGCGCCCGGCCCGACCCGCATCGACCTCGCGCTCCCGGAGCGGCCGGCCTCGGGGCCAACGAGCGTCGAGCCCCCGTCCGGCCCTCGGCCCGACGGGCCGGCGGCGGATGCGATCACGACCCTCGACGCCTCCCCTCCGTTCGTCGCCGCGCGCCCGGAGGCTGTGCAAGGGGAGTGGTGGCGGCAGCCGCCGCCCCCGGGAGGTCGCCGGGTGCCCGGCTGGGGATGGGCGGTGCTCGCGGGCGGCGTGGCGGCGGTCATCGCCCTGGTGGTCGCCGTCGCGCTGATCGGTTCTCGCGAGGGCTCCACGCCCGAGCAGCGCGAGGCGGACGGGTCCTCGGCGCCGCGCGGGGCGCCTCCCCCTACCGGGGCGCCCGTGAGCGGCCCGCGGGTGTGGGTCGCCACCGACAAGACCGGCCTCGCGGCGCTCGACCCGCGCACCGGTTGCACGACCGGCACCCTTCCGGCCATCGCCCGCAAGATCACTTCGATCGCCGCCGGTGAGGGCGCCGTGTGGATCGCCGACCTCGGCGCGCGGTCCCTCATCCGCGTGGACGCGCGACGCGGGCGGATCGTCAAGCGCATCGCGCTGTCCGGGGGACCCGAAGCCGTCACGACGAGCCCCGGGGCCATCTGGGTGACGATCGGCGGCTCTAACACCGTCCGCGTCGATCCGGACACCAATCAGGTGACTCAGGTCAGCGAGGACGCCGGCGGATACTCCGCCGTATATCAGGGCGGTTATCTGTGGGTGGCCAACTTCCTCGACGATGCCATCAACCGGATCTCCCCATCCGGCAAGGTGCTCCCGCTCAAGCGACGGCTCGGCGGCGAGCCGCGCGCGGTGGCGGCGGACCCCCGCCGGGTCTTCGTGCTCACCGACGGGGGCAACATGCTGAGGGTCGAGCAGAGCCCGTTCGGCGGCGCGCCTCGTCTGACCTCGGTCCGGACCGGCGGCGGCAGCGCAACGGCCGACTTGGCCGTCGGGGAGGGGGGTGTCTGGGTCGCTGACGACTTCAAGCTCAGCCGGTATGACCCCGTCACGCTGAAGCGCGAGACCCGGCGCAACATCGACGTGTTGGGTGCGGGGACCGACACCGGGGCCGGCGCGGTGTGGGTGCCTTCCTTCGACGAGGCGCTCATCGTTCGCATAAACCCCCGAACCGGCGCCGTCGACGGCCGCTTCCCGCTTCCCGGGAAGGCGGGACCGGTCGCCGTGAGCTCCTGAGGCGCCCGCGCGTGGCAGCCGCCACCGATCCCGAGCGGCTCGGCCGCCACGCCGATCCCCTCAGTGCTCCAGAAGCTCGCGCAGCACAAAAGGCAGTATCCCTCCGTGGCGGAAGTACTCCCGCTCCTTGGGCGTGTCGATGCGCACGCGCGCGCGGAAATCGACCTCGTCCGCGCGCACGGTCACTTCGCGCGGGATCTCCTCGGCGCCCTCGAGGCCCTCGATCGCGAAGGTCTCCTCCCCGCTCAGCCCGAGCGAGGAGGCCGACTCCCCGTCGAGGAACTGGAGCGGCAGCACGCCCATGCCGACCAGGTTGGAGCGGTGGATGCGCTCGTAGCTCTCGGCCAGGACCGCGCGGACGCCGAGCAGCTTGGTGCCCTTGGCCGCCCAGTCGCGCGAGGAGCCCGAGCCGTACTCCTTGCCGGCCAGCACGACGAGCCCCACGCCTCCCTGCGCGTAGCGCATCGCCGCCTCGTAGATCGTGGTCTGCTCACCCGACCCCTCTCCCGGGCCGAGGTACCGCGTCACGCCCCCTTCCGTGCCCGGCGCGAGCTGGTTGCGAAGCCGTATGTTCGCGAACGTCCCGCGGACCATGACCTCGTGGTTGCCGCGCCGCGAGCCGTATGAGTTGAAGTCGCGCGGCTCGACGCCGTGCTCGACGAGGTAGCGGCCGGCCGGCGAGTCGCGCTTGATCGACCCCGCCGGGGAGATGTGATCGGTGGTGACGCTGTCGCCCAGCAGCGCCAAGACGCGTGCTCCGCCGACGTCCTGGATCGGCTCCGGCTCGCGCTCCATGCCCACGAAGTAGGGAGGGTCGCGTACATAGGTCGACTGCTCGTCCCATGCGAAGCGGTCGCCGCCGGGGACCTCGAGCGAGCGCCAGTTCTCGTCGCCGTCGAAGACCTCCGCATAGCTCGAGCGGAACATGTCCGACTGCACCGCCTCCTCGATCGTGCGATGGATCTCCTCCTGGGAGGGCCACAGGTCGCGCAGGTAGACCGGCTCGCCGTCGGAGTCCTCGCCCAGCGGGTCGCCATAGAGGTCGATCTCCATCGTCCCCGCCAGCGCGTAGGCGACGCAGAGGGGCGGCGAGGCGAGGTAGTTCATCTTGACGTCCTGGTTGATGCGCCCCTCGAAGTTCCGGTTGCCCGACAGCACCGAGACCACGGCGAGGTCTGCCTCCTCGACCGCCGCCGAGATCTCCGGCGGCAGCGGCCCCGAGTTGCCGATGCACGTCGTGCAGCCGTAGCCGACGAGGTGGAAGCCCAGCGCTTCGAGCGGCTCGACCAGGCCGGCACGCTCGTAGTAGTCCATGACGACCTTGGAGCCGGGCGCCAGCGATGTCTTGACCCAGGGCTTTGATTCGAGGCCCCGCTGCACGGCGTTGCGGGCCAGCAGGCCCGCCGCGAGCATGACCGAGGGGTTGGAGGTGTTCGTGCAGCTCGTGATCGCCGCGATGACCACGTCGCCGTGGTCGAGCTCGAAGGAGGCGCCGTCCTCCAGGGTCACCGGCGTCCCCGCGCGCGGCCGCGCGGCCACCGGGGTCGCCGCCGGCGGCGCCGCTGGCCCACCGGGGGCGTGGATCCCGTGTCCCGGGGCCGAGTCAGAGGGCGGATCGGAGGCCGGGAAGCTCCCGTCGACGTCCTCGTCGTGGCCGTTCATCTCCGGGGCGAAGCCCTCGAGCGCCTCGCGAAAGCGCTCACGCGACTCGGTGAGGGCGACCCGGTCCTGCGGGCGCTTGGGCCCCGCCAGGCTGGGGACGACGCTCTCGAGGTCGAGCGCGAGCGTCTCGCTGTAGGCCGGCTCCTCGCCGCCCTCGTCGTGGAAGAGCCCCTGCTCGCGCGCGTAGGCCTCGACGAGCTCGATCTGCTCGGTCGGGCGGCCCGAGAACTCGAGGTAGCGAAGGGTCTCGGCGTCGACGGGGAAGATCGCGCAGGTCGAGCCGAACTCGGGCGACATGTTGCCGATGGTGGCCCGGTCGGCCAGCGGCAGGCCGGCGAGGCCCGGCCCGAAGAACTCCACGAACTTCCCAACGACGCCGCGCGCGCGGAGCATCTCGGTCACGGTGAGCACGAGATCGGTCGCCGTCGAGCCCTCGGGCAGCCGGCCCTCGAGCCGGAAGCCCACGACCTGGGGGATGAGCATGGACATGGGCTGACCGAGCATCGCCGCCTCGGCCTCGATGCCGCCCACCCCCCAACCCAGCACCCCGAGCCCGTTGATCATCGTGGTGTGGGAGTCGGTGCCCACCAGGGTGTCGGGGTAGGCCTGACCCTCGTGCTCGAAGACCACGCGGGCGAGGTACTCGAGGTTGACTTGGTGGACGATCCCGGTGTCCGGGGGGACCACCTTGAACGCCTCGAAGGCCCCCTGGCCCCAGCGCAGGAAGGCGTAGCGCTCGCGATTGCGCTCGAACTCGAGCTCGGCGTTGCGCGCGAACGCGCCTCGGGTGCCAAAGGCGTCGACCTGCACGGAGTGGTCGATGACCAGCTCGGCGGGCACCCGCGGCTCGATGCGCGCGGGGTCGCCTCCCATGTCGGCCATGGCGTCGCGCATCGCGGCGAGGTCGACCACGGCCGGGACGCCCGTGAAGTCCTGCATGAGGACGCGCGCCGGGGTGAAGGCGATCTCGCGGCTCGGCTCGTCGGAGGCGACCCACGTGGCGAGACCCTCGATGTCCTCTGCGTGCACGCTGGAGCCGTCCTCGCAGCGCAGCAGGTTCTCGAGCAGGATCTTCAGCGAGTAGGGAAGGCGGGCTACGTCCCACCGCGACTGGAGCGCGTCGAGCCGGAAGATCTCGTGCTCGCGCCCGCCGACCCGGAGGGTGGCGCGCGCATCGAAGCTGTCGGCCGACATGGCCTCCAGTCTCGCAGGAGCGCAGACCTCGCGGCTGCTCGGCGACGCCGTCCTGGATCGTGCTCGCTATGCGATGTCAGGACAGGACAGCGGGCCGGGCTCCGTGTAAAGCGCGCGCGTCCGCGGCCCACTCGGGCTAGGAGCCGGACCCGTCCAGCCTGGCCACGCCCGGCCCGGAGGCCGTGAAGGCGTCGGCCAGCGCCTCGACCAAGCCGTGCAGGCGTCTGGGCCGGCGGGCGACCGCGAGCTGGTCGATCGCGCCCGGAGCGGCGGCGTGGGGGCGCAGCGCCTGGAGCTCTGCGTGGCAGCCCAGATCCTGGGCGTGCGGCTCGAGCCGCTCGAGCAGCGGCTCGAGCAGCGTGCGGGCCGGCACCCGGCGCCCGCCGATGGGGTCGATGAACTCGGCCTCCATGCCGTCGCGCGCGGCGATGAAGCGGTTCTCGTCGAGCACCTCGGGGGTGTCGAGCAGCTCGGGCGACAGGAAGCCCTCCTCGAGCTCGAGGCGAACGATCGACTGGACGAAAGCGACGAGCGACGCCGTCTGGTCGACCGTGGTCTGCGCGTCCATGATTCGCACCTCGACCGTCCCGAGAGCCGGCTGGGGGCGAACGTCCCACCACAGGAAGGTGTGCTCGGGGAACGCGTCGCAGCGAATGAGCAGGTCGACGGTGTTCGCGTAGTCGGCGTAGTCGTCGAACGCGCGCGGGATCCCGACGCGCGGAAAGGCCTGAAAGAGCGGTGTGCGGGCCGAGGCCAGCCCCGTGTCCCGACCCTGCCAGAACGGCGAGTTGGCCGACAGCGCGAGCAGCATCGGCAGGTGGCCGCGCAGCGCGTTCATCGCCCGGATGGCCGCGTCGGGGTCGTCGACCCCGACGTGCACGTGCAGTGCGGCCGTCGGCTCGCGGCGGGCGAGCTCGCGCATGGAGCCGTAGACGAAGCCCTGACGCTCGCCGCCCGAGACGACGGTGTCATGCCAGACCGCGAAAGGATGGGTCCCGGCGCTGGCGGCGCGCAGGTTCTTGGTGCGCAGCTCCTTCTCGAGCATCCGCCGGGAGCCGAGCAGCTCCTGCGCGGCCGAGGACACGGTTTGGTGGACGCGCGTGCGCAGCTCGATGACCGAGCCGTGGGTCTCGTGGGTGACGCTGTCGGCCAGCTCGCGGCTCAGTGACGGGAGGACGGTGTCGGCCGCGTGCGCGAGCGACCAGCCGTGGCACTCGAGGAGCATGACCTCCTCCTCGACACCGAGCGTGTACGCGGTCGCGGGCTCTCCCCCGTTCCACTGCGCCCACGTGGTGACCGCGGGCGCGGTCATGCGACCCTTCGCACGGGCAGGGGTGCCGGCACAGCGGCGGCCGGCGCTCTCTGCGCTGCGAGCGTCGCTCCGTGGTCGCGGGCCGCCTCGACGAACGCCTCGAAGAGCGCCATCTGCGGCCGCCGGGCGACGAGGCACTCGGCGTGCCACTGCACGCCGACCAGGAACGGTCGGCCCGGTGCCTCGACGCCCTCGACGACCCCGTCGGGGGCAAACGCGACCGCGCGAAGGCCCGAGCCCAGCCGGCGGACTGACTGGTGGTGGAAGGAGTTGACTCGCAGCATGCGCCGCTTGCCCAGGATGCGCGCGAGCTTGGTGGCCGGCTCGACGTCGACGGAGTGGGTCACGCGCTCGCCGGGCCCGGTCTGGCGGTGCTGGCATTCGGTCCCGGCCCGGTCGGGCAGGTGCTGGTAGAGGGTGCCGCCGCGAGCGACGTTGATCGCCTGCATACCGCGGCAGATCGCGAGGATCGGCAGCGCGCGCCGATCGGCCTCACGGGCCACCGCGAGCTCGAAGCGGTCGAGGTCGGGCTCGGTGGGCCCCAGGTGGGGATTGCGGCGCTTGGCGCGGTAGGTGTCGGGGTCCAGGTCGGGCCCGCCCGAGAGGCAGATCCCGCTCAGGCGGTCGAGCAGCGGCTCGACGGCCGCGAGCTCGAGCGGTGGCATAACGACGGGGATCCCGCCCGCCGCCTCGATCGCCCACAGGTACTTCATCCCGAGCGCCATCTCGCGGTCGATCGGCGGCTCTCCTTCCGGCGTCGGCTGCACGCGCGCCGCGGCGCGGACCTCCGAGGTCGACACCCCGATCAGGGGCCGCTCCTTCACGACGGCATCACCCATGTGTCCTTGCCGCCTCCGTTCTGCGACGAGTTGACCACCATCGCGCCGGCGCCGAATGCGACCCGGGTCAGCCCTCCGGGAAGCACCGCGACGCGGGCGCCGCTGTAGGCAAAGGGTCGCAGGTCTACGTGCCTGGGCTCCAGCCGGCCGTCGACGACCGTCGGATGGCGCGAGAGGGCGACGGTCTCCTGCGCGATGAAGCGTTGGGGTTCGGCGAGAACGGCCTCGCGCACCTCGGCGACCTGCTGGTCGGTCGCGTGCGGACAGATCACCACGCCCTCCCCCCCGTAGCCGGCGCGCGGCTTGACGACGAGCTCCTCCAGCCGCTCGAGCGCACCGGGCAGTACCTGGGGGTCGCCGAGGTCGTAGGTCGGCACGGACGGGAGCACCGGCGCCTCGCCCAGGTAGAAGTGGATCATCTCCTCGACGTAAGCGTGGGCGAGCTTGTCGTCGGCCACGCCCGTGCCAAAGCCGTTGGCCAGCCCGATGCGCCCTTCGCGCCACGGCTCGAGCAGCGCCTCCCCGACGACGGTGAGCTCGTCGCCGATCGCGAGGCGATCGAGGTCGGTACGCCGGTAGACGACGTCGACCCGCCTCTTTCCCTCCTCGAGGCACGCGAAGAGCCCGGAGCCACGCCGTTCGAGGTCTCCCAGGGTCAGGATCGGCACCTCGAGGCGCTCCGCGAGCACGCGGTGCTCCCACCATGCGCTGTTGCCCGGCCCGTCGGAGAGCAGCACGACGAACGGCTCGTCGACCCCCTCGGGCGCCGCGTCGCGAAGGGCCGCGCCGAGCAGCTCGAAGGCGAGCGGGTCGACGGGGCGCGGGTCCAGGCCAGCGCTCCCCTCCTCGGCCAGCGCCCCGGCGACCTTCTCGCGCGCCGCCAGCGCGTAGGCGACGCCCGACGGGGTGCGCAGGTTGTCCTCCAGAACCGCGAAGCGCCCGTCGGCGCCGCGGACGAGGTCGAGCCCGGCGACGGTCGCCCACGCGTCGTGGCGCACGTCTACGCCTGCGAGCAGCGGCTCGTGGTACTCGGCCTCGTCGACCACACGGGCCGGCACGACGCCTTCGCGCACGATCCGGCGATCTGCGTAGACGTCGGCGACGAACGCGTTGAGCGCCCGCACGCGCTGGGCGATCCCGCGCTCGAGCGGCGTCCACTCGTCGGCGGCGATGACGCGGGGCACCGGATCGACGAGGAAGGGCCTCACGCCGCCCGCACCCGCGAAGACCACGCCGTCGGCCTCCATCTCCTCGACCAGCGCCGCACGCCGCCCCTCGAGGTCCTCGCGCGTAAGCTCGTCGAGCAGCGCCGAGTAGTGCGGACGGGCCTCACCGCGGCCCGAGAACGCCTCGTCCCAGAAGCCGGCCGGCTCGTAGCTCTCGAGGAGATCGGATTGCAGCGCGCGATTCACAGGAGGGTGGTCCCCAAGATCGCCGGACTCTATGCCCAACCGGGGCGATCCTTCGTTGGACCGGCGGTCCAAACGCAGGTGGACCTCGGGTAGAGCTTCGCGCCCATGCCTGGTCCAATGCGCCTGGGAGTCGACGTCGGCGGGACGTTCACCGACCTCGCCGCGCTGGTCGACGGGGAGCTGCGCACCGCCAAGGTGCCCTCGACGCCGCGCGACCAGTCCGAGGGCGTCATGGGCTGCATCGACGCCGCGGAGATCGAGCCCGACGACGTCGCGGCCTTCGCCCACGGGATGACGGTGGCCACCAACGCGCTGCTCGAGCGTCGGGGCGCCCGCACCGCGCTCGTGACCACCGCGGGCTTCCGCGACGTCATCGAGATCGGCCGCCAGGAAAGGCCGTCGCTCTACAACCTGTCTCAGGGCCGGCCGGCCCCGCTCGTGCCCCGTGAGCTGCGCTTCACGGTCTCCGAGCGCATGGGCCCCGAGGGCGAGCTCTGCCCGCTCGAGGAGTCCAGCGTGCGCGCGGCGGTCGACGCCGTGCGCGAGGCGGAGGTCGATGCGGTCGCCGTCTGCCTGCTGTTCTCCTTCCTGCACCCCGAGCACGAGCGCGCCGTCGGAGAGGCACTGCGCAGCGCGCTGCCCGAGCTGCGCGTCTCGCTCTCGAGCGAGGTGCTGCCCGAGCTGCGCGAGTACGAGCGCTTCTCTACCACCGTGGCCGACGCCTACCTCTCGCCTTCCCTTTCCGCCTACCTCTCGCGGCTGGCCCAGCGGACGGGGGAGGCGGGCATTCCGTCTCCGCTGGTCATGCAGTCCTCCGGCGGGGTCGTCGACCTCGACGCGGCCGTCGCCCAAGCCGCCGCCTGCCTGCTCTCCGGTCCGGCGGGCGGGGTGGTCGGCGCGGCGCACGTCGCCCGCGCCTCGGGCTACGAGGACGTGCTGAGCTTTGACATGGGCGGCACGAGCACCGACGTGGCGCCGATCGTCGGCGGCGAAGCGCAGACGACCACCGAGGCGGTCGTCGCCGGGGTCCCGATCAAGCTGCCGATGGTCGACGTCCACACGGTGAGCGCGGGAGGCGGCTCGATCGCACGGGCCGACGAGGGCGGCGCGCTGCGGGTCGGGCCACGCTCTGCGGGCGCCGACCCGGGCCCGGCCGCCTACGGGCGCGGCGGCGAGGAGCCGACGGTGACCGACGCCAACCTCTTCCTCGGCCACCTCGGCGACGGGGCGCGGCTGGGGGGCGATCTGCGCCTCGACCGCGACCTGGCCGAGGCGGCGCTCGCGCGGCTGGGTGAGCGGCTGGCGCTCGACGCGCTCGAGACCGCGCGGGGGATCGTGCGGGTGGCCGACGCCGAGATGGTGCGCGCTCTGCGGGTCATCAGCGTGCAGCGCGGCCTCGACCCCCGAGACTTCGCGCTCGTCGCCTTCGGCGGCGCGGGCGCGATGCACGCGTGCTCGCTGGCGCGCGAGCTGGGCATGGGGACGGTGCTCGTCCCGCGTGCCGGCGGGGTGCTCAGCGCGTTGGGGCTGGCGATGTCCGACGCGCGCCGCGACTATGTCGCGCCGCTGCTCGGCGAGATCGACGAAGACCGCCTCGCGGCAGCGTGCGCGGAGCTCGAGCGGGCGGCCCGCGAGGAGCTCGACGACCCGGTCTGCCGGCGGCGCGCGGACCTGCGCTACCGCCGCCAGTCCTTCGAGCTGACCGTGGACGCCGACGACCCGGCCGCCCTCGCCGACCGCTTCCACGAGGCCCACGAGCGCCGCTACGGCTACCGGATGGACGAGGAGTCGATCGAGCTGGTGGCGGTGCGGGTGGTCGCGACGGTGGAGGTGGCAAAGCCCGAGCTGCGCGAGGAGCCCGCGGCAGAGGAGCCCGCGCCGGAGCGTCGGACGATCCACGTCGAGGACCAGGGATGGACGGAGGTCGAGCTCTGGCAGCGAACCGCGCTGGGCGCCGGCTCCCGCGTAGAGGGTCCTGCCCTCGTCGAGCTCCCCGAGGCGACGTGCGTCGTCGCGCCGGGGTGGAGCGGAGCGATCGACGGAGCAGGGACGCTCGTGCTGGAGGACGCGTCGTGATGAGCCTCGACCCGGTCACCCTCTCGGTCCTCTCCAGCGCGCTGTCGGGGATCGCCGAGGAGATGGGCGCGGTGCTCATCCGAGGGGCGTACTCCTCGAACATCAAGGAGCGCCGCGACTGCTCCGCCGCCCTCTTCGACGCGCGCGGGCGACTGGTCGCCCAGGCCGAGCACATCCCGGTGCACCTCGGGGCGATGCCCGAGGCGGTGGCGGAGGTGATGGAGCGCGACCCCCGCCCCGGGGACGTGTTCCTCCTCAACGACCCGTTCACCGGCGGCACGCACCTGCCCGACCTGACCCTCGTCTCCCCGGTGGCCCTCGACGACGACGTGCTCGCCTTCGCGGTGACCCGCGCCCACCACTCAGACGTCGGCGGGATGCAACCGGGCTCGATGCCCGCCGACTCGCGCGAGATCTACCAGGAGGGCCTGGTGATTCCGCCCGTCCGGCTGGAGGCGGGCGGCGAGCCGGTGGCCGACACACTCGCGCTGATCCTCGCCAATGTCCGCACGCCCGACGTCCGCCGCGGGGATCTCCGCGCGCAGGTCGCCGCCAACCGGCTGGCGCAGCTGCGCCTCTCGGAGCTGGTGTCGCGCCGCGGGCGCGACACCGTCGAGGCGGCCTTCGAGGAGGTCCTCGCCTACGGCGAGCGGCGAACGCGGGAGGTCCTGCGCGAGCTCGACGACGGCGTCTACCGCGCCGAGGGGGAGATCGAGGGCGACGGCACCGACGACGTCGACATCCCCGTCCACGTGCGCGTGAGGATCGAGGGCGACGGGATGGAGATCGACTTCGACGGCACCGCCGAGCAGGTCGGAGGCAACGTCAACTGCCCGCTCGCGGTCACCCGCTCGGCGTGCTACTTCGCGCTGCGAGTGCTCCTCCCCGACGACGTCCCGGCCAACGCCGGAACCTACGCGGCCCTCGACATCCGCGCGCCGGAAGGCAGCCTGGTCAATGCGCAGCGGCCGGCGGCGGTGGTGGCGGGCAACGTGGAGACGAGCCAGCGGGTGGCCGACACGGTCCTGCGCGCCTTCGGCGAAGCGGTGGCGCTGCCGGCCGAGGGCCAGGGCACCATGAACAACCTGATCATCGGCGCCCCGGGCTGGACCTACTACGAGACGATCGGCGGCGGCCAGGGAGCCGGGGCGGAGGGCCCCGGACCCTCGGGCGTGCACGTCGGCATGAGCAACACCCTCAACACGCCCATCGAGGCGCTCGAGCTCGAGTATCCGCTGCGCATCGAGCGCTACGAGCTCCTCGAGGGCAGCGGAGGGGAAGGCGAGCACCGCGGCGGCGACGGGATCGTGCGTACCGTGCGCACGCTCGAGGACGCCTCGCTCTCGCTGCTCACCGACCGCCGTCGCCACGCGCCCCGGGGCCGCGAGGGCGGCCAGGACGGCCGCCCGGGCGAGAACCTGCTCGACGGGGAAGCGCTGCCCCCCAAGGCCTCGCGAGCGATGCGAGCCGGCTCGGTCGTCGAGGTCCGTACGCCGGGCGGAGGGGGATGGCGCGCAGGTCGCGGCTGGTAACCAGGGATCGAAGCCTGCGCCGTAGCGGAGGAGGACTGCCATGGTTGGGATGGCTGTCGCGGTGCGCCGATAACGGCCAGGGCTGCAAGGCGGGCACCGCGGGGGCGATCTACGCGCGAAGCGTCCCCGGCGTGACCCCCTCGCGCTTCATCACCTACTTCCAGGCCCAGCAGGCCCTGGCCAACTCGGGCAAGCGGCTGCCGAGCAACGCCGAGTGGCAGCAGGCCGTCGTCAGCACGTCGGACTCGACCATCTGCAACGTCTCCACCGGGTCGGCGCCAGATGACATGACATGAGGAGGAGCCAAGCTGCGAGCTCGCGCGGACGACCTCGTCCCGATCGTCGGGCGCTCCTACGATCTCTGTGCGGCGCTCTACTCTACGAGCGCGTCAACCGCTTCCCGCGCGCCCAGCGCACCCTGCTCGGCCGGGTGATCCTCGACGAGGCGCTTCGCAAGCTGAGCGTCGTACGCAGCGAGCGGCCCTTCGGACTGGTCCCGATCGTCGCACCGCCGACGGTGGCCACGCGCCGGTCAGCCTTTATTCGTGGGCTGCCCGCCGAGCTCGGGCCGGGTGCAGCACAGGATGGCGCGGCAGCGACGCATGAGGCGGACTTCTGCGGGTAGTCGTTGAGTAACTGAGAAGCGGCCAAGGAGCCCCCCGCCATGCCGTCTGATCGCCTGACTCCGCTCGACGCGTCCTTCCTCCACCTCGAGGACGCGACGGGGCCGATGCACGTCGGATGCGTGATGGTGCTCTCCGGCGATCCCCCGCCCTACGAGGACTTCGTCTCCCGCGTGGAGGAGCGGCTCGGGCTCGTTCCCCGGTACCGTCAGCGCCTTGCCTTCGTCCCGCTCGCCCAGGGCCGGCCCAGGTGGGTCGACGACGGCGAGTTCGACCTGCTCTACCACGTCCGCTCGACCTCGCTGCCCGCGCCGGGCGAAGACCGCGAGCTGCGTACGCTCGCGGGCCGGCTGTTCTCGCCCGTCATGCGGCGTGACAAGCCGCTGTGGGAGCTGTGGCTCGTCGACGGGCTCGGACCCGCCGCATCGGGAGGGCCGGGCCGGTTCGCCGTGGTCTCGAAGACCCACCATGCGCTCGTCGACGGGGTCTCGGGCCTCGACATCCTGAGCGCGCTGTTCGCCCCGGAGGAGGAGGCGAGCGCGGCTGACGGGTGGAAGGCCCGGCGTCCGCCCTCGGGCGTCGAGCTGCTCGGCGAGGCGCTGCTCGAGCGGGCTCTGTCGCCCGCCGAGCTCGTCCGGCCGCTGCGCGCCGCGCTGCGGCGGCCGCGACGGCTGGTCGAGGAGGTCGGCGCGGCGCTCGGCGGGGTCGGCGCGTTGGCGCGCGCCGGTCTGCGGCCGGCGCCGAGTACGCCCTACAACCGCACGGTCGGGCCCGCCCGGCGCGTGGCCTTCGTAAGCCTCGAGCTCGAGGACGTCAAGGCGATCAGGAACGCGCTCGGCGGCACTGTCAACGACGTCGTGCTCACGGTCGCCGCCCGCGCGCTGCGGCGAGACCTGCTTCGGCGGGGCGCCGATCTCGACGTCCTCCAGGCCTTCGTCCCGGTCAGCCTCCGAGAGGGAACCGGCCGCGCTGCGCCCGGCAACGAGGTGACCGGCATGGTGGTCGGGCTGCCGATCGAATGCCCCGAGCCCGACGCGTGCCTGCAGCGCATAAGCGAGGAGACCCGTCAGGTCAAGGACTCGGGTCAGGCGATGGGCGCCCAGGCGCTGGCGAGCCTCGGCGGCCTGGCGCCGCCGACGCTGCTCGGGCTCGGCGCCCGACTGGGCGCCCGCCAGCGGATGGTCAACCTGGTGATCACCAACGTCCCGGGCCCGCAGCACGCTCTCTTCCTCGACGGGCGCGAGCTGCTCGAGATCCTGCCCATGGTCCCCGTCGGCCACAACCTCGCCATGACGGTCGCGATCGTCTCCTACAACGGGACGATGAGCTTCGGCGTGGTCGGCGACCGCGACGCGCTGCCCGACCTCGACGTCATCGTGGAGGATCTGCGCGCGGCGGCCGAGGAGCTCGCGGCGGCTGCCGGAGTGGAGCTGCGCGAGCCCGCCGAGGGCGGCTCGGCCGCCCCCGAGGCGCCGGCGGCAACAGAGGCGGAGGCGGAGCCGGAGCCCACCCTCGACGGCGCCGCACCGATCGACGAGCGGGATCTCTCCGCCAACGGCGCCGCACCGCTCGCGGAGGCCGAGCCCGACCCCGACGGTGTCGCCTCGGGCGATGAGCCCGAGCCCGACCCTGACGGTGGCGCTTCGCGCGACGCGCCCGCGCCCGTGATCGATCCTCAGCCCCATGTCGACCCGGACGAGGAGCTCGTCGCCGAATTCGCCGACAGTGGCGCCGAGGAGGGAGCGGGGGCCGAGCTGCGCGTCGACGAGCCGTGGCCGGGCTACCGCCGGATGACCGCGAAGGAGATCACCGACCGGCTGGCCGCTGTGAGCGCCGAGGAGGTCGCGGTCGTGCGCCTGTACGAGAGCACGCACCGCAAGCGGCGCGACGTCCTGCGCGCGACCGACAGAGCACTGCTGCGGTAGTACCTGTCAGCCCAGCGTCCACTCGATCGGCCCCAGGCCCGGGAAGCGCAGCGCGATCGCCAGGGCGCCCGTGAGATCCCATTCGCGGCCCTTGATGTAGGGGCCGCGGTCGATCACGGGCACCCGCAGCGCCTTTCCGCCGTAGCGGAAGGTCACCATCGTTCCGCAGGGGAGGTTCTTGTTGGCGACACCGAACTGGTCGCGCCGCAGGCGCCCGCCGCAGGCGAGCGGCCCGCCGTAGTCGAAGTAGACCGAGGCGACGCTCGACTGCCAGCCCGTCAGTCCGTCGAGCTGGCCGGCCGTGAGCTCGTAGCGGCCCGCCTCGGCGGCGGGGGAGAGCTGGGCCGGCAGGGATGCGTAGTAGCCCTTGAGCTGATCGAGCTCGGCCCGGATCTCCTCGTCGCTCGGCGGCCGGGCCGGATCTCCGCTTCCCTGGCTCTCCTCCGGTGCGGCCTGCTCGTCGCCCTGCTCTGCGCTCGGGACGCCGGCCTCGGTCTCGACCACGGTGGGCCGCGACTTGGGCAGTGGGCGGTAGGCGTCGGGCTCGTCGACGGCCCGGGGGGCGGGCCCGTCGGCCACCTCCTGCGGCTGCGCCGAGCGCTCGGGCGCGCGGGCGCCGCGGATATCGGTGCCCGACCCCGTGGTGACGACGAACGCGAGCGCGACGGCCCACACCGCCCCGAACGCGCCGATGAGGATGAGTCGCGGGCTGGCGCGGTTTCGCATCGTCCGAAGTATGGCCGGCCTCACTCTCCGCGTACGGCTCCGCGCGCCATCACCTCGTAGGGGTTGTGCCGGTAGCCCAGGTAGAGGTAGGTGAGCCACATCCGCGCGTGCTCGTGCTGGGCCTGCCAGACGTGGCAGAGCTCGTGGACGATCAGGTCGTCGGAGACCGCCTCGAGCGCAGCCTGCTCCGGGGCGCTGCGCCGAGCCGCACGCATCCCCGGACGGTAGCGGCCGGACCGCGACTCGTGGTCGGGTCGTCGCCCTGGAGCGTTTGGCTGGTGGCTCACCGGGGCACGTCGCACGTCTGATGCCCGTACGCGTGGAGAGTGACTTGGTCAGCAGCCTGGCGCGGGGCGCGCATGACGCCGGCCTGGCCGCGCTGCTCGGCGGAAACCTCTTCGGTCGCTGGGCCATGCACCCGGCGCTGGCCGAGGTGAGCGACGAGCGAGAGCGGGGAAAGGTCGTCAACCACGCCTGGCGCCGCTACGGCACGGTCAACTCGCTCGGGCTGGCCGCGGTTGTCGCCGGCTGGCTCGGCGCCCGGGCCGGCGAGACGCAGGACCGCTGGCTCTCACCGCGTGAGCGACGCCTCGCGAGGGCGAAGGACGTCACCGTGCTCGCCGTCGCGGTGACGGGGATCGCCTCGGCGGTCGAAGGGGTTCGCTTCGGCAGGATGGCGCCCGGGGGCGCGGTCCCCCTGCGCGACGGCAACGAGCCGGCCCCCGACACGCCGGCCAAGGCGGCGAGCGCCAAGCGCATGCTCAAGACGCTGGGCCGCGCGAGCGCGATCACTCAGCTCGCGCTCCTGGGCATCGAGGCTGCCCTCGCCCAGGCGAGCTACCGGCGCCCGCCGGCGCGGCGCTTCGTGCGGCGCACCTACTGAGCAGGCCGCGGTCCCAAGCGGCCTCGTTGCCGTTCGCGCGGCGCCGGGCTGAGCGCTCGGCCAGCTCCGGCCCGGTGCTGCTCGGCCCGCGCTGCTTCGTCTGCCACTTCACTACTCTGCGCCGCTTGCGCCGCCCGGTTCGACTCTTCCGCCGTGCGGCGCTGCCGGCCGCGCTGCTTGCGCCCGCCCTCGCAGCACCCGGCGCCCACGGAGCCGAGCCGCTCATCTACACGCTCGCCGGCACGGGCGATCCCGGGTACGCCGGCGACGGGGGCCCGGCGACCGACGCGCGGCTCGACCTCCCGCGCGGCGTGGACGTCGCGCCCGACGGGGGCGTGCTCTTCGCCGAGGCCGACAACGCGGTGGTTCGCCTGGTCACGCGGAAGGGAATGATCCGCACCGTTGCGGGAACCGGTCGCACCGGGTTCGGCGGCGACGGCGGCCCGGCGACCGGCGCGCGGCTGAACTTCGTGCACGGCGTGGCGGTGCTCCCGGGCGGCGGCTTCCTGCTGGCCGACCTCTTCAACTTCCGCATCCGCCGCGTCGCGCGCTCCGGGGTGATCCGCACGGTGGCCGGAACGGGTGCCCGCGGCTTCAGCGGCGACGGCGGCCGAGCGACGGCCGCGAGGATCGCCAACCCGCGCGGCGTCGCCGCCGAAAAGCTGCGGGGAGGCGGCTTCCTCATTCCCGACACCGACAACCGGCGGATCCGCCGAGTGCGCGACGGGATCATCCGGACGGTGGCCGGCAACGGCCGGCCGGGGGCGCGGGCGGGCGACGGCGGCCCGGCGACCCGGGCGCGCATGAGCGGGCCGTTCGGGCTCTCCGCCACCCGCGACGGCGGCTTCTACATCGCCGACGCGGGGGCCGACGTTGTTCGCTTCGTCTCGCGCAAGGGGCGGATCACCACGGTGGCCGGCACGGGGCGGCGCGGCTTCGCCGGTGACGGCGGTTCGGCCAGACGGGCCCGGCTGAACTCCCCTCACGGGGTCTTCGCGCTCGCCGACGGCGGCTTCCTGATCGCCGACACCTTCAACCACCGCGTCCGCCGGGTGCTGCCCAGCGGCCGGATCGTCACGGTGGCCGGCCGAGGAAGCCGAGGCTACGCGGGCGACGGCGGCCGCGCGGACCGCGGCCGGCTCAACCAGCCCAAGGGTGTGGCGACCACGCCCGACGGCGGCATCGCGATCGCCGACGCCAACAACGACGCGATCCGCTGGGTCGCGCCGTCGCGCACGCGGCGCCTGGCCATCGCGGTGCGCGGTCGGACGACCGCGGCGCGGCGCGGCAAGCCGATCGAGGTGAAGCTCCAGGCGACGGTCGCGGCAGCGGTGCGGGTGAGCGTCCTCTCCCCGTCCGGCAAGCGCGCGAGGACCGAAGCAGTGTCCGCCGCTGCCGGATCGACGACGGTCACGCTCCCCAAGGGCCTGAGCCCGGGCCGCCGAGCGATCCGCGTGCGCGCACGTACGGCCGACGGGCAGGTTGCGACCGCGCGCGCCACGCTCGTCGTGCGCTGAGCACCCGCCTGCCCCCAGCGGTACAGCCGGAGGAACCCCGCCGACCGGGACGGTGTGCTCGTCAGCGCGATTTCTCGGTAGTGAGCCCCCTTAAGTCACGAGGCGCCTCGAGAACCTTGGACGGGGGCCGCCCGACGGCCCGACCCGCGCGGCTCGACCGCGCCGTCCGCTACAACTCTGCGCTCGCCGGACCGCTCCGCACTCGCCGGAGGCGTGTTCAGTAGCCAAGCATGTCCCGACTCGTACTCGCCGTCCTCATACTCGTGCTCGCCGCGGCGGCGGCCGCCTCGGCGGCGCCCCACCCGCGGCAGAGCGGCGGCACTACCCCCGGCGAGGCCCCCGGCTCGGGCAGCACGGGCGCCGGCGCGAGGGAGAACCCGTGCGTCGGAGAGGGGGCCGAGGACCTCCGGTGCCCGGACCTGCGGATGGGCGCTCCCACGGACCTCTACGCGCAGGTGGGGGGCCGCCGGACCGTGCTGCGCGCGGCCAACCGCCTCCAGAACGTCGGCAAGGGGCCCATGGAGCTGCGCGGGAGGCGCAAGCGGCCGCTCCGGGCCTTTCGCATGGCCGTGACCCAGGCGATTCGCAAGAGCGGTGGGCGCTACCTCCTGCGAAAGACCGACGGAGAGCTCTTCTTCAAGGCGATTCCCGGCCAGTACCGCTACTGGAAGTTCGTCGACGCCGCGTCGCTCGAGATCTGGTCGCTCGACGACGACGGCAAGCCCGCCAAGATGGTCCGGCGCAGCCCCAAGCAGGTCTACTGCCTGCGCGACCTGCTGCGAATGGCCGACCCCCCGCGGGGGACGCCTCGGGGCCAGGTCTACCCGGTCTGCAACCAGGATCCCGACAAGCGCAGGGTCACCCTGGGAACCTCCGTGGGATGGGTCGACCGCTATCCCGCCCAGTACTACCAGCAGTACGTCGACGTGACGGGCTTGAAGGGCCGGTTCGCCTACGTCATGACCGCCGACCCGAAGAACCATCTCGCCGAGTCCGACGAGGAGAACAACTCCTCCTCGGTCATCGTGAACCTCCCGCCCCGGCGGGAGGGGTACCTGCCCGGCTACTAGAGCAAGATCCGGTTCGTTCCGTCCTTCCCGCCGGGGCCGACCACTGTTCGGCGACGCTGTCCTGGATTGTGTTCGCTATGCGAGGTCAGAACAGGACAGCGGGCCGCGTTTCCGTGGAAGTCGTATGGGTCGACCGCTCTTCCTGAGCGATCGTGACCGCGTCGTGCGCGGCCGTCGAACGGGCGATGGCCTGACGGTCGGGCTCCTCGCACTCCTGCTCGCCCTGGCAACCTCCTCTCCCACCCGCGCCGCGGCCGCCGAGGCGGCGCCCATCGCCGACCTCGCCGACAGCGTCGCCTCGGCGTGGCCTGAGCGCCAGAGCGGCGACGGGCTCTTTGAAGATCCTTTGAGCGGCAAGCGGCCGCGGGGCTACGGCGCGATCATGCTCGGCTACGGCCTGCTCTCGGCCGGCGCTCGTCGGGAGGATCCCGAGCTGGTGGCCGCCGGCGTGCGCGCGGTCGGCACGGCGCTGGCCAAGCCGGCCTCCCAGCGCGGCGTCTTCGACCTCCTCGGCGTCGCGGCGGCCTACGACCTCGCGCGCCGGCGCTTGGCGGGCGATCGCGCGTTCCGCCGCGCCCGCCCCCGATGGGAGGAGTACCTGCGCACCACCGGCCCTCCGGCGCTCGACCCCGCGATCGAGGGATGCATCCGCAGCTCGGGCTGCTTTCACAACCACGAAGCGGTGGAGGCGGCGGGCGATCTTGCGCTGCTGGCGACCGGGCTGCGCTCGAGCGCGCCCGGCGCCAAGCTCGCCGACCGCTCGGCGATCCGGGCGGATGCGATCCGGCTTGCCGGTCAGGAGGAGCCCGCCGCACTCAAGGCCACCGCGCGGACGAGCGGCCCGGGGCCGCGCCGGGGCCTCGGGCTCGTCTCCGACGCCAACACCTACCCGCTCGCCTACCACGCACTCTCCACAGCGATGCTCGCCGAGTCCGTGCTCGCCCTCGGCCGGGACGCCCCGCCCGCGGCGCTGCGGACCCTGCGCCGGGCGGTCGAGGCGCTCGCCGCCTACGTCGGCCCAGACGGAGACGTCGCCTATCTGGGCCGCCGCCAGCAGCAGTCTTGGGCGCTGGCCGCGGCCGTCTACGCCGGGACGGCGGCGGCCGCCGCCTTCGGCGAGGACCGACAAGCCGCCGCACGCTTCCGCGCTCTCGCGGCGCGTGCCATGGACCGGCTCGAGCGGGTGCACGGCGCCGGCAGCGACGGGATCGCCGTCGTCCCGCGCTTCCGCGGAAGCACGAGCGAGAGCTTCACGGGACTGGACTTCACCAACACGGTGGTCTGGAACGGGCTCACGGTGTTCATGCTCGACCGAGCGGCCGAGGTGGCCGCGCGTGATCGGGGAGGGGGAGCGGCCCGCGGGGGCGGAGCGGTCTCCGCGTCCTCGGCAGCCGCGCCCCTCCTAACCGCCGACCGCGACGGCTACTTCGCCGACTCCGCCGGTGCCGGCTTCGCCGCCGTGCGCCGCCGCGACGTGTGGTTCGCGGTGAACGCCCGCCCGCTCCAGCCCGACCTGCGCTACGACGCCGGACTCGTCGCCCTCAAGCACCGGGCGCCCGACGGCACCTGGCGCGACCTCCTCCGCCCCCGGCCGATGACCGTCGGCCGGCCGCCCAGCTCGGCCGGACCCGTCCTCGTCGCCGCGGGCCGCGAGTGGTTCCCTTACGGCAACGACGTGCGGGTCGGTCCACGGGGCGTCGTGACGCTGCGCGGCGGATTCCGCGACGCCTCGGGGTCCGACCTCGGCCGTCCGCTCGCCGTCCGTTACGCGCCGCTGCCCGACGGGGTGCGCATCTCGTTCGCGCTCGCGAAGGGGGAGACCGTCCGCATGCGTACCTTCCTCCCCGAGGGCAGCGCTCGCAAGACCCGCGGGCGCGCCGCGATCGACGCCACCGCCACCGCGACGCTCCGGCCGCGCCCGCGAAGCGTGACGCTGGAGTACGGCTTCTCCTCGTGCTGCGACGAGCGCCTGGTCGCCGCGACGATGGAGGTCACGGCGAGACGCTCGACCGTCGCCGCCTACACCATCCGCGACCGCCGCTCCGCGAGCGACGCGCGGACGATGGCAGTGGGCGTCGGCGCCCTGGCGCTCTGATCGCGACCGCCGGCGCCGCGAGCTGCGCACGGACTGTGGCAGGGGGCGCCCCTGGCGGGGGTGTGCTCACATGACGTGAATAATCGCCGTCAACTGAACACACCCCACGGCCTGAAGCGTGTTCTTCAAGCGGGTGCCGGCACGGGAACGTCCGGCGTGCGCGCGAGGCACGCGACGACGACGAGCAGGTGGATGCCGATGCGTCTCGTCCGCGATCATGGGCGGCATGGCCAGTCGCACCGAGGTCCGGGCTCGAGGTCTCCACGCCGTCGTGGAGCACGCCGGCTTCACCGACGAGGTCGCGGTCGAGGAGCCGCTCGAGCTCCGGGTCGACGGCCGCCCGCTGACGGTCACCATGCGCACGCCCGGCTTCGCGCGCACGGGCGGCCTGCACGCCACCGGCCTCTTCGCCCCGGACGGGACGCTCCTCCTCGCTCGGGAGGACGTCGGGCGCCACAACGCGATGGACAAGGTCGTCGGGCGGATGCTCCTCGACGGAGGGCTTCCGCTGCACCCGCGGCTGCTCTGCGTCAGCGGCCGACGTCGACTCCACCTCGGCGCTGCTGTGGACGCGCAGCGACAAGCAGGGCAGCGGCATCGTGCAGGTCGCCGCCAACCGCCGCTTCGGCGGAACCGTGCTTTCCGAGAAGGTCAAGTTCGCGGGCGCGACCGACCTGACCGCGACCCTCAAGCTCATCGCCTCAAGCCCTCAAAGACCTACTACTACCGCTTCACGATGGGCGAGGACCGCAGCGAGGTCGGCCGGTTCGAGACCGCCCCGGCGCCGCGCACCGACGCGACCGTTCGCTTCGCCTACAGCGGCGACGCCGACCCGGTGAAGATCCCGGGGATGGGCAAGCTCTTCTTCGCTCCCTTCGCGGTCTACGCCCGCATGGCCTCCGAGGGCAACGACTTCAACGTGAACCTGGGCGACACGATGTACTCGGACACCGACTCCCAGTACGAGCGCCAGGACCCGATCGCACTGACGTCGTCTTCCTGACCACCGACGTCCACGCCAACCTGGTCGGCGACGTCCGCCTCAAGACGCTCGAGCCCGGAGGGGCGACCGAGAGCGGGATCATGGAGTACGCGACCGGGCCGGTCGGAACCGACACCTTCGCCGACGACGTCAACGGCGAGGTCGGCCGGCCCGATGCGGCGACGCTCGCGCGCGACTTCTTCCTCACACAGCCGCCGCCGCAGGGGACCGGGATCCAATGCGCGAGCCTCGGCGTCTCCAGCTACGGCCAGGTGACGGTGACCGCCAAGGCGTTCACCGTCGCGCTCGAGGACGGCGCTGGAAAGCCGGTGCGCGACAAGACCGGCAAGGCGTGCGGTCCGTACCGTCTGCGGATAAAGTAGAACGCGTTCATAGTGGCGATTGCGATCGAGCGCGCGGTCCTGCGGCGCCCGACGTCGGGGAAGACGACCTGGAACGGGATGACGGAAACCAAGGAGTCAGGACAAGACGGGGACATGGCCGGTCTCGGCGTCCGCAGCGGGAAGGTCGGCGAGCGCGAGCTCTGGAGCCGGCGGACCGGAGGCGACGAGGGAGCGCGCGAGCAGCTCGTGCACCGCTATCTGCCGCTGGCCCGCCAGCTCGCCGCCCGCTACGCCGGCCGCGGCCGGCCGCTCGACGACCTCGTCCAGGTGGCCAACCTCGGCCTCGTCAAGGCGGTCGACCGCTACGACCCCGAGCACGGCGCCGCCTTCTCGAGCTACGCGGTGCCGACGATCGTCGGAGAGCTGCGGCGCCACTTTCGCGACGCGGGCTGGGCGGTGCACGTCCCCCGCAGCGTGCAGGAGCGCGTGCTTCGCATCGGCAAGGCGGCCGACCGGGTCTCGGCCCACACGGGCCGGACGCCCACGGTCGCAGAGCTCGCTACGGCGACGGGCGAGAGCCCCGAGGACGTCGTCGACGCGCTGTCGGCTGGCCACGCCTACGAGACCGACTCCCTCGACGAGCCCTCGGGGGCGGAGGGCGAGGGCGCCCGCGGCGAGCGGATGGGAGAGGATGACCCGGGCTTCGAGCGCGTCGACGACTGGGAGGCGATCGCGCCCGCGATCGCGAGCCTCTCGGATCGAGATCGCACCGTCCTTCGCCTGCGCTTCGTCGAGGATCTGACCCAGAGCCAGATCGCCGACCAGGTGGGGGTCTCCCAGATGCAGGTCAGCCGCATCCTGCGCCGCACGATCGCCCGCGTTCAGGTCCTCGCCCGCGAGGGCGTCGACGAGCAGGGCGCGCGTCGCGCCGACGAGGAGGCCCGCCGCCTGCGCCGCGCGGTCCCCGGCTAGAACGTAACGACCTCGTGGTGGGCGAGAGCTCGTTCGGCTGCCCGGCCCATCCCGGAACGGCGTACGTCTTCCAAGGTCGCAAGGTCGAGCGCCTCCGCTTCCGGTACCGCACGGCGGGTCGCTTCCGGGCCCGGGTCACTGCGGCGTACCAGCCGTCGCCCGGCTGTGGCGCCCAGCCGGAGTACGTCGTGCCGCCGCCGGTGCTCATCCGCGTGAACTGAGCTGCGAGGCGCCGGTCGCGTAGGCTGGCCGGCGTGCGGCTCGCCACGTTCCTCCCCTCCGGCGATGTGGGCGGCGCGCCCGTCGCCGGAGAGGTCCGGGAGGGCAGGGTGATCGCCTTCGAGGACGGCGCCACCGTGCTCGACCGCCTCTCCAACGGAGATCGCTCGCCGGCCGCCGGCGAGATCTGGCCACTGGAGGAGGTCACCCTGCTCGCCCCCGTGCCCGAGGCCCGTGCGATCTACGGGATCGGCTTGAACTACGCCGCTCACGCCGCAGAGACGGGCCGCGACAAGCCCGAGGCGCCCATGGTCTTCACCAAGGTGCCGACCGCGGCCGCGCCCCCGGGCGGGCCGGTGCGCTGCCCCGCCGTGGTCCGCCGCCTGGACTACGAGGGCGAGCTCGCGGTGGTAATGGGCGCCGGAGGCGAGGTCGCGGGCTACGCGGTCGCCGACGACGTCAGCGCGCGTGACCTTCAGCGCCGCGAGGCCCAGTGGACGCGTGCGAAGGGGGCCGACACCTTCTGCCCCTTCGGCCCGTGGGTGACGACGGCGGACGAGGTTTCAGACCCCGAGTCGCTTCGACTGCGCACCTGGGTCAACGGCGAGCTGCGCCAGGACTCCTCGACGGCCGACCTCATCTTCGGCGTCGAGGTGCTCGTCGCCTTCCTGTCGGAGACCTGCACCCTGCGCCCGGGGGACCTCATCCTCACGGGCACGCCGAGCGGCGTGGGCATGGCGATGGATCCGCCTCGCTTCCTCCAAGACGGCGATATCGTGCGGATCGAGATGGGTGCGGCTCGTCTGAGGGAGAGCGGGCCGACGTGTGGGTCGGGCGGAGTTGGTGGCTGTCAGGGCCCGTCGGTCGGGCCCGGCAGGGGACGTTGAGAGGGCGCCGAAGGGAGGCGTTGTCTATGCAACGTCGAC
>JBBPZA010000115.1:0-23330 GCA_038199375.1 Solirubrobacterales bacterium
ATCACCGCAGGGCTCGGTTCAGCGAAGAGCGCCTCGACCAGCGGCAGCAGCGCCTCGGCGTGGGTACGGCCCTCGGCGAGTTTTCCGTCAAGTCCGCACTCGATCATCTCGACAAAGCGCCGGGTGCAGAGGTGGGACGAGGCGGCGATGGCGCCCGTGCCGCCCATGAGCACGAGCGGATAGAGGAAGGGGTCGTCTCCGCCTAGGACGGCGAAGCGGTCGGCCGTCTCGGCGAGGATGCGCAGGGTGTCGACGTCGATCCCGCCGACCGCCTGCTTGACCCCGGCAATGTTGTCCGTCGCCGCGAGTTCGAGGAGAGCCTCAGCGCCGAGCCCGCGCCCGGTTCGGTAGGGGATGTTGTAGACGATCAGCGGCACCGGCGAGCGCTCGGCCACCGCTTGGAAGTGGCGCACGATCGCCGCCTCAGAGGGACGCACGTAGTAGGGGACAACCGCAAGCGAGGCGCGCGCCCCACGAACGTCGGCGAGCGCTTCGTGACGTGCGATCGTCGACCGGGTGTCGTTGGTGCCCGCACCCACGACGAGCACGGCGCCAAGATCGGCGCAAACGCGCGCGCAGGTCGCGACCACAGCCTCGCGCTCTGCATCGTCGAGAGAGGTCGGCTCGCCAGTGGTCGCCAGCGCAACCACCCCGCGGGCACCGTCGCGGAGCACCTCCGTCGCCAGGGCCTCGAGCGCGTCGAGGGCGGCGCTTCCATCCTCGGCGAATGGAGTCACCAAGGGAACGAAGACGCCGCTCGGCCTGAGCTCGCTCGCCATGGGGCGCGAGGCTAACGAGCGGGGCGCAGCGCGTGCTTCCCGGGCGATTGCGCCGCAGTCCCTTCTGGAGCGTCAGCGACAGCTGAGAGACCGCCGACGGCGCGTTTCGCAATGACGCGAAGGGTGATCATCCGAGACGAAGGCCTCCTGCCCACTGCCGCTCCCCACGCGCCTGTGAAACGAGCACTCGCAGCGCCCTCCACTTCGCTCTCGGAATGGACGAGAAGCAGGGGCGCCGGACGAGAGTGTCGCTTCTCGACGAAACCGGCACTCTCGGACCTTCCGCCCAGACCTCCCACTCGCTTCTGCCCTTGCCCGAAGCAGTAGCGAGCATGCGGCTCGCGCGCGCGACTGCTCCCGGCGCGAAGCGATAACGCCGGTGCATCGCGTGCTGACTCCCGCTGCGGACGAACAGCAGTAGACCTCGCAGCCGCCAAGTGCGTTACTGCCTTCCTTGAAGAACGAGCGTCTCCGCCAGGCGGCGATGTCGGTACCGGTCCGCGTGAAGCGGCGAGACGGGGCAGCGTAGGGCCCAGGCCTGAGTGAGCCGGAATGATTCCGCGGAAGCATCCACGGCCGAGGCCGCTCCAGGGCCGCCGCCCAACGTAGGTTCTGTCCGACGTCGAGCGTATTGTCCGAACGTATGTTCGTAGATATCGGTGGTGTGGAGTCGGTGCCTGACGTACGGCTCGAGAATGAGATCACCACGCTCGCCGGTCATCTGAACGCGGCCACGGCGCGCTTCTTGGCCCTGGTGGGCGAGTATGACCGGCGCGAGGCGTGGAAGGCGTGGGGCTCGAAGTCTTGCGCGGACTGGCTGTCGTGGCGCTGCGGGATCTCCCCGGTAGCCGCGCGGGAACAGCTGCGGGTCGCACGCTCCCTAGGCGAGCTGTCCGCAATCCGCGAGGAGTTTCAGGCCGGCCGGTTGAGCTATTCCCAGGTGCGCGCGCTGACAAGGGTCGCGAGCCCAGAGATGGAGTCGCCGCTGCTCGAGATGGCGCGGTACTGCACCGCGGCGCAGCTCGACAGGCTCTTGCGCGGCTACCGCAAGGCCTCAGAGCAGCTCGAGGAAGCGCGCGAGGCACATGAGCGGCGCGAACTGTTCTGGTGGGAGGACCGGGGAATGTTGGTCATCCAGGTGCGCGTCCCGGTCGCCGAGGGCGAGGCGCTGCTCGAGGCGGTCCGCTCGGTCCGCGACCGCATGGGCGAGCAGGCCGCTCCAGACATCGCCGACGACGCGGCGGACCCTTCGGGCGAGGGCTTCCTGGGAGAGGCGGTCGATGATTCCGCGGAAGCGAGCGGTACCGCCTCGCAGGAGCCCGCGCTCGACGAGGCCACCGACCCGCCGGGGCCACCGCCTCGTTCGGCGACCATGGCCGATGCGCTGGTCACCATGGGACGCGACTCGCTCGCCGGCGGCGCGTCCGGCGCCCACGGCGTCGGACGGCCCGAGCTCGTCGTCTACGTCGATGCCGAGACGCTCACCGCCGACGCGCCCGGGCGGTGCGAGACCGCCGGCGGTCACACGATCTGCGCTGAGACCGCGCGCCGGCTGGGCTGCGACGCAGGGCTGGTGGCCGTCGGCCGACGCGACGGGCGCGCGCTGTCGGTCGGGCGCCGGAGGCGCACGATCCCCGCCCACATCCGCCGCGCGATCCAAGCGCGCGACCGCGGATGTCGCTTCCCGGGCTGCAACCGCCGCCATTACCTACACGGCCATCACATCGAGCACTGGGCCCACGGCGGGGAGACCAGCGAGGAGAACCTCGTCCTGCTCTGCCACTACCACCACACCCTCGTCCACGAAGGCGGCTACTCCATCCGCCGCCACGCGATAGGACGACTGTCCTTCCACCGGCCCGACGGCAAACGCATCGCCCACCCCCCACACCGCCCCAGCGGCTCACCCGGCCGCCTCGCGCTCGCCAACCGCCGCGCCGGACTCGACATCGATCCCGACACCGCCGTGACCGGCTGGCAAGGCGACCACCTCGACCTCCCCCTCGCCACCCACCTCCTCTGCGAAACCCGCCTACGACTCTGAGCCGCCCATATGAGAGCCCTCTGCGCCACAATGCCGGCCGTGGAGGCGCCTCCCCTGTCCGAGCGGATCGCCGCCGCCCGCTGGTATCACTCGATCGAGCTTCCGGGAGGGGTCGTCACGCCCGGCGAGTACGACCTTCCCGACGCGATCCGCCGGATCCCCTTTCCCTCCTCGCTGAGCGGCAAGCGCTGCCTCGATGTCGGCACGCGGGACGGGTTCTGGGCCTTTGCCATGGAGGCGCGGGGCGCGGACGAGGTGCTCGGCATCGATCTCGACGACCCGGCCGGCTACGACTACTCCGCGCCCGCGCCGCCGCTCGAGCCGGCGGTGCGCGAGGAGATCGACCGCCGCAACAGCGCCTTCCAGGTCGCCCACGACGCGCTGGGCTCCGCGGTCACCCGGCGCGACCTGTCGGTCTACCGGCTCTCGCCCGAGGAGGTCGGGCGGTTCGACTTCGCGTTCATCGGCACGCTGCTGCTCCATCTGCGCGACCCGGTCGGCGCGCTGGGCGCGATCCGCCGTGTTCTCGCCCCCGGAGCCACGCTCATCACCAACGAGCCGATCTCGATCCCGTTCAGCGCTCTCGGCCGCGTACCCGTGGTCCAGCCGCTCATGTGGCCGGGGCTGCCCTTCTGGTGGCTGCCGAACGTCGCGGCTCGCCGGAGGATGGTGGCCGCGGCCGGGTTTGCGATCCGGCAGGCGGGCAGGCCCTACCTGATGCGCTACGGCCCCGGTTGGGAGCACGCGCCCGGCTCGCTCTCGCCGCGCAACCTCGTCCAGAACCCGATGGTCCGCTGGGGCGCGGTGCACGACTGCATCGTCGCCGTCCCGCACGCCGGTTGAACGGTGGACGAGGGCTGGCGCAGAGCCGCATTTGACCGATCACGCGGACGAGCCGCGTGCCAGCCTCAGTCGGGCAGCGCGACGATCGCGTCTATCTCGACCTGCGCCCCCTTGGGAAGGGCGGCGACGCCGACGGTCACGCGGGCCGGCGGGTCGCCCTCGAAGGACTCCGCGTAGGCCTCGTTGAGCTCGTTGAACGCCTCGAGGTCGGTCATGTAGACGGTGATGCGCACGGCGTCGGCGAGCTGCGCCCCGGCCGCCGCGCAGACGACGGACAGGTTCTCCAGGCAGCGCCGCGCCTGGTCTGAGACCTCCTCGCCGACGAGCGTCTCGCTCTCGGGGTCGAGTGGGAGCTGGCCCGAACAGAAGAGCAGGCCGCCCGCGCGGACGGCGTGGCTGTAGGGGCCGAGAGCCGCCGGCGCGCCCAGCGGAGTCACGATCTCGCGATGATGCGACATCTACCGTCGCCGATCCGTCCCGCGGCGGGACGCGAAGCGCTCACGAACCTGGCCCATCTTATCCTTGTTCTTGGGGTCAGAGGCCCACTGCTTGGCCTGGCCGGCGAAGCGGCGACCCTTCGGGCTGCGAGCGAACTGGGTGATCTTGTTCATCAGTGACATCGAGTCGAGACCTCCGGGTGGGGGAAGCGGGGCGCTACCTTGGCCACGTGCCCAACATGCTCGCGAAGGAAACCTCGCCCTACCTCCTCCAGCACAGCGAGAACCCCGTCGACTGGCGGCCGTGGGGCCAGGAGGCGCTCAGCGCGGCTCGCGAGCGCGACGCGCCCCTGCTCGTCTCGATCGGCTACTCGGCCTGTCACTGGTGCCACGTGATGGAGCGCGAGTCCTTCGAGGATCCCGAGGTCGCCGCGCTCATGAACCAGCGCTTCGTGTGCGTGAAGGTCGACCGCGAGGAGCGGCCCGACGTCGACGCGATCTACATGGAGTTCGTCCAAGCCACCACCGGCCACGGCGGCTGGCCGCTCAACGCGTTCACGACGCCCAAGGGGGTCCCCTTCTACGCCGGCACCTACTTCCCGCCCCAGCCGCGATCCGGGATGCCGAGCTGGCCGGAAGTGCTCGAAGCGGTGGCCGACAGCTGGGCGAGCAAGCGCGAGCGCATCGAGGAGCAGGCGCCCCAGGTGGTCGCCCGCCTCCAGGGCGCCGCGGCCCTCCGGCCCTCCGCCAAGCCCATCGACCCCGGCTCGCTCGATCGCGCGGTCGAGGCCGCGCGAGGGCTCTTCGACCCGGTACACAAGGGCTTCGGGCGCGCCCCGAAGTTCCCGTCAGCCTCGGCGATCGAGTTCCTGCTCGCCCGCGGCGAGCGCGAGATGAGCATCTCCACCCTCGAGGCGATGGCCTCGGGCGGGATCTACGACCAGGTCGGCGGCGGCTTCTCCCGCTACACGGTCGACCGCGAGTGGGTGGTACCGCACTTCGAGAAGATGCTCTACGACAACGCCCTGCTGGCCGGCGCCTACCTGCACGGCTGGCAGGTGAGCGGCGACCCCCTGCTCCGGCGGGTCTGCGAGGAGACGCTCGACTGGGCGCTGCGCGAGATGCGCGCACCCGAGGGCGGCTTCTACTCCGCGCTGGACGCCGACTCGGAGGGCGAGGAGGGCAAGTACTACGTCTGGAGCATCGCCGAGCTGGGCGAGGCGCTGGGCGAGCGGGCCGACACGGCAGTCGCCTATTTCGGCGCGACCGAGCGCGGCAACTTCGAGGGCGCCAACATCCTCGTGCGGGCGGGGGGCGAGGAGGAGCCCGAGGATCTCGCCGACATCCGCGCAACGCTGTTGGAGGTGCGCGAGCGACGCGTGCGGCCAGGCCTCGACGACAAGCGGATCACCTCGTGGAACGCGCTCCTGCTCGGAGCGCTCGCGCAGGCCGGCGCCGTGCTCGAGCGAGAGGACTACCTCGAGGCCGCGCGCGGCTGCGCGCGCTTCATCCTCTCAGCGCTCCACGACGACGAGGGGCGCCTGCTGCGGACCTTCAACCACGGGCGGGCCAAGCTCGGTGGCCTGCTCGAGGATCACGCGTTCCTGCTCGAGGCGCTCCTCACCCTCTATGAGGCAACCTTCGAGCCGCGGTGGTTCGAGGCGGCCCGGCGGACCGCCGACGTGATGCTCGTGCGCTTCGCCGACGACGAGCGCGGCGGCTTCTTCTCGACCCCCGCCGACCACGACCAGGGGCTCGTCGCCAGGCGCAAGGAGCTCGAGGACACCCCGATCCCCGCCGGCCAGTCCGCGGCCGCGCTGGGCTTGCTGCGCCTCGCCGCGCTGACCGGGGAGCACGACTACGAGCGCCGCGCGGTCGACACCCTTCGCCTCGTCCACGAGCTCGCGCCCAAGCACCCCACTGCCTTCGGTCACCTCCTGCGAGCGATCGACTTCCACGTGTCGCCGACCAGGGAGGTCGCGATCGTCGGCGACGATCGGGCCGCGCTCGAGCGGGTGGTCCGCGGCGCGCTACGGCCCCACCTGGTGGTCGCGGGAGGCGAGGGCGACGGAGTCGTCCCCCTGCTCGAGGGTCGCCACACGGTCGACGGCCGCGCCGCCGCCTACGTGTGCGAGCGCTTCGCCTGCCAGGCGCCCACGACCGACGCCGAAGCGCTGGAGCGGCTGCTCACTAATCCCCATTCGCTTGCGCGAGCGGATTAAAGTTACCCGAAGCTCTCCCCCGTTCAAAAAGGGACCCACATGAGCAAGCTGTTCACCCTCCCCGCCGGGCGTACCGCCAAGTACCTGCTGTTCGCCGGCTGGTTCGTCGCGATCTTCCTCGCGTTCGCCACCCAGCTTCCGACCAAGTTCACCGACGCCGAGAAGAACGAGTCGAGCTCCTTCCTGCCCGGCGACGCCGAGTCGACCAAGGCGCTCGAGGTCACCGAGAAGCTCCAGGGCGGCGAGCAGGCGGCCACGGTGGTCGTCTACCGCCGCGACGGCGGGCTGACCGCCGACGACCGCGCGAAGATCGCCTCCGATCGCGGCAAGCTCAACGCCAAGCGCTTCCGCAACACGACGCCCTTCGCCGCCCCCGTCTTCTCGCAGGACGGCACCTCCGCCCTCCTGGTCAACCAGATAGAGGGCGACGGCGAGTCGGACACCCTGCTCGACCCGGTCGACTCCTACCGCGAGACGGTCTCCGATCCGGGCGGCGGGCTCGAGGTCAAGGTCACCGGCGCCGCGGGCTACTCGGCGGACGCCATCAAGGTCTTCGAGAACATCAACGGGACGCTGCTGCTCGCGGCGGGCCTCCTCGTCTTCGTGCTGCTCATCCTCATCTACCGCAGCCCGCTGCTGATCTGGATCCCGCTCATAGCGGTGATCTTCGCCGAAGTAGCCTCGGAATCGGTCGGATGGCTGCTCACCGAGGCCGGCATCACCGTCAACGGGCAGTCGTCCTCGATCCTCTCGGTGCTCGTGCTCGGCGCGGGCACCGACTACGCGCTGCTGCTCGTCTCGCGCTACCGCGAGGAGCTGCGCAGGCACAAGGACAAGCACGAGGCGATGGCGCTCGCGCTGCGCACCGCCGGGCCGGCGATCTTCGCCTCGGGGATGACGGTGATCGCCGGCCTGCTGTGCCTTTCGCTGGCCGAGGTCAACGGTACGTCGGGCCTGGGGCCGATCGGCGCGATCGGCATCGCGGTGGCCATGATCTCGATGCTCACGGTGCTGCCGGCCATGCTCACCATCACCGGGCGCGCCTTCTTCTGGCCGTTCGTCCCGCGCTTCGGCGAACAGGGCGCCGACGAGACCCACGGCGCCTGGCGGCGCGTCGCCGAGAGGGTGGCGCGCAGCCCGCGGCGCGTCTGGATCGGCGGGCTCGTGCTGCTCCTCGTCCTGGCCGCGGGCAACCTCAACTTCTCCAACGGACTCAACACGGGAAACAGCTTCCGCGGCGAGGTCGAGTCCGTCGAGGGTCAGAAGCTGCTCGAGAAGGGCTTCCCCGCCGGCGCGAACGCGCCCACCGACGTGATCGTGCAGGACCGCGAGAAGGTTCCGGCGGTAACCAGCGCGCTCCAGGGCACCGAGGGCGTCGAGCAGGTGCGCCCGGTGGCCGAGGGCGCCGAGGGCGTGCTGCTCCAGGCGACGCTCACCCGTGAGCCCTACTCCACCGAGGCCTTCGGCCTCGTTCCCAACCTACGCGAGGCCGTCAAGCGCGCCGGCGGTCAGAGCACGCTGGTCGGCGGCCCGACGGCGATCGAGCACGACCTGCGCGAGTCCGCCGCGCGTGACACGCGGCTCATCGTGCCGATAGCGGTGCTCGTGGTCTTCCTGATCCTGGTCGCCCTGCTGCGCGCGCTCGTGCTTCCGCTGCTGCTGATCGGCACCGTGATCGTGTCCTTCGCGGCGGCGATGGGCGTCGGCTCGGTCGTCTTCGACGTGATCTTCGGCTTCCCGGGTGCCGATCCCTCGCTTCCGCTGTTCGCCTTCGTCTTCCTGGTCGCGCTGGGCATCGACTACAACATCTTCCTGATGACCCGGGCGCGGGAAGAGACGCTCGGGCACGGCACCCGAGCGGGGATGCTGCGCGCCGTCGCGGTGACCGGCGGGGTTATCAGCGCGGCCGGGATCGTGCTCGCCGGGACCTTCTCGGTACTCGGCGTCCTTCCCCTCGTCTTCCTCACCGAGATCGGGTTCGTCGTCGCCTTCGGCGTGCTGCTCGACACCTTCCTCGTGCGCTCGGTCCTCGTTCCGGCGCTCGTGTTCGACATCGGCACGAAGGTGTGGTGGCCCTCGACTCTCGCGCAGGCGATCGATCGCCGCGAGCCGTTCCGCCCCGAGGCCGACCGCCTGGCGGCCGAGCACGCCGACGGGGACGGCGGTGGATCCGGACGGCGGCTCGAGCCGATCGGAGGGCACGAGCGCGAGTAGGGTTCGCCCGCGCCGCGTCATCCGGGCCTCAGGCGCGAGCATCCCGCTTGGCCAGCGCGAGTCGCGCCATCCGGGTTTCAACCGCCGAGCAGCACCCTGGCCAGCGCGAGCGCGATCTCTGCGCGCGGGCGCACCGACGTACGGCCGACGAACTCGTCGGGGTGGTGGGCGCCCCCGCCGCGCGGCCCAAGCCCGTCGATCGTCCGGGGAACGGTCAATGCGAGGTGGCTTGCGTCGCTCGCGCCGCCCCGCGCAGCGGCGGCGATCGGCCGCCCCGCCGGCGCGCTCGCGCCCTCGAGCGCGGCCGCGACCTTGGCGGTGGTGTCCATCCCGGGCCACGCGCGCACCTGCTCGGCGTGCAGGTCGACGCCGTCGATGCTCTCGGGGATCTCCGCGAGCACGGGAGCGAAGGCTTCGAGGTGGTCGGCGCGGACGTCGACCAGCAGCTCGCCGGAAGGGGGAACCACGTTCAGGGCGTTGCCGGAGCGCATGACGGTCGGTACGACCGTGAGCCGGTCGGCCCCCGAGGGAGCGTGCAGAGCGGCCAACCGCCGCGCCACCTCCGCCACCGCAAGGAGCGCGTTGCGGCCCTGGTCGGGGGCCGAGCCTGCATGGGCGGCGCGTCCTTGCGCGGTGATCCGCAGCGCACCCGCGGCCTTGCGGCGAACCACGACCGCCTCGTCGCCCTCGCACCGCTCGCCCGCCTCGAAGCACAGGCAGCCGTCCCAGCCCGCGAAGCGCTGCGCGTGCGCGAAGGGCGCGGTGCGCCACTCTTCGTCTACCACGAGCAGAAGAGCGACCTCGGCATAGTCCTCGGCCCGGGCCGCGAGCGCGCGCAGGACCCCGAGCGCGAGCACCACGCCGCCCTTCATGTCGATCGCGCCCGATCCCGCGAGGCGATCTCCGTCGGGGAGCGCCTCCAGCGGGCGGTGCTCCTCGTGGGCCACGACCGTGTCTAGGTGTCCCAGGAGCAGGAGGCGGCCCGTGCCCGTCCCCGGCAGCGAAACCAGGAGGTCGGGCGCGTGGTCGGGCGAGGAGCAGGGCAGCCGCTCCACCTGAGTGCGGTCGGGGAGGGCCAGGCAGGCGACCGCGACGGCCTCCTCGGCCGCCTTCGCGTCCCCGCTGGGCGAGGAGACCGCGACGAGCGCGGCGAGGTCGCCCTCGAACCTTGCGTCGATCTCCTGCGCCGCGGCCGCGATCCAGGGATCGATCACGCGGGGGAAGTGCCCGTCGCGCGCACGGTCATCGTGACCAGTAGGTGAGCAGCCGCTTGCGGTGTGGCGTCAAAGAACCGGCAGGTACCGCTCGAGCTCCCAGGGGGTGACCTGCACGCGGTAGTCCTCCCACTCCTGGCGCTTGATCTCGACGTAGCGGTTGAACATGTGCTCGCCGAGGGTGCGCAGGACGAGCTCTGACTCCGAGGTGAGCTCGATGGCCTCGCCGAGGGTCTCGGGCAGCTGCTCGATGCCCAGGCGCTTGCGGTCGTCGGGCGAGAGGTGGTAGAGGTTCTTGTCCATCGGCTCGGGCAGCTCGTAGCCCTTCTCGATGCCCTCGAGCCCGGCCTGGAGCAGCGCCGCGAAGGTCAGGTACGGGTTGCAGGCGGGGTCGGGGCAGCGCAACTCCATGCGGGTGGCCTGCTCCTTGCCGGGGTGATAGAGCGGCACGCGGACCAGCGCCGAGCGGTTGCGCCGCGACCATGCGCAGTAGACCGGCGCCTCGAAGCCGGGCACCAGGCGCTTGTAGGAGTTGACCCACTGGGCGAAGATCGAGCAGATCTCCCGGGCGTGGCGCAGCTGGCCGGCGATGAACGCCTTGCCGACGTCGGACAGGAAGTACTGATCGTCGCCGTCGAAGAACGCGTTGCGCTCGCCCCGAAAGAGCGACTGGTGGGTGTGCATCCCGGAGCCGTTCTCGCCGAACAGGGGCTTGGGCATGAAGGTCGCGTGCCATCCGTACTTCATGGCGTACTCCTTGACGGTGATCCGGTAGGTCATGCAGTCGTCGGCCATCTTCAGGGCATCGGCGTAGCGCATGTCGATCTCGTGCTGGGAGGGCCCCACCTCGTGGTGGGTGTACTCGACGTGGATGCCGAGCTGCTCGAGGGCCAGCACCGTCTCGCGCCGGACGTCGGAGCCGGCGTCGAGCGTCGTGAGGTCGAAGTAGCCGCCCTCGTCGAGGACCTCCGTGCTCTTGGAGTCGCGAAAGTAGAAGTACTCGAGCTCGGGGCCGACGTTGAAGCGATCGAAGCCCATCGCGCTGGCCCGCTCCAGCGCCCGGCGCAGGACGAACCGTGGGTCGCCCTCGTAAGGCTCGCGCTCGGGGGTGACGACGTCGCAGAACATCCGCCCCACCCCCTGCTCGGTCGGCCGCCAGGGGAGCGGCGCGAAGGTCGAGGCGTCGGGCATCGCGATCATGTCGGACTCCTCGATCGCGTTGAAGCCGGTGATCGAGGAGCCGTCGAAGCCCATGCCCCCCTCGAAGGCGTCCTCGAGCTCCTGGCTGTTGATCGAGAAGGACTTCAGCTGCCCGAGGATGTCGGTGAACCACAGTCGGATGAAGCGCAAGTCGAGGTCCTCGACGAGTGCCATGACATCGTCGGCGGTCTTCGGCTGATCGGCCACGGGGAGACCTCCGGGTAGGAGCGGAAAGGAGCCGCGAGCCTACCGCGCACCGACGGACTCAGGGGCGCTCGTGGCCCGTCAGACCAGCCAGCGGCGCGCCCAGGCCTGAAGCTGGACGACGGCCGGCTCGAGCTGCTCGCCCATCTCGGTGAGCGCGTACTCGACGCGGATGGGCGGGCCGTCGAGGACCGTTCGGCGGATGAGGCCGCGCGCCTCGAGCTCCTTCATGCGCTCGGAGAGCAGCCGGTCGGAGAGCTCGGGCACGGCCGAGGCGATCTGGGAGAAGCGAAGCGGCGCGTGGGAGACCATGAGCACCTGGACGATCGCGCCGGTCCAGCGCTTGCCTATGAGCTCGACGGCCTCGTGGTAGTGCGGGCAGCAGCTACGCGGCATGCTCCGTTTCAGGCCGCGCGCAGGCGCATCGTGCGCGACTCCTCGGCCGAGCCGTCCACGGGCACGTCCCCCGCGACGTTGACCAGCGCGGTGAAGCTCTCCAGCGCGACGTAGGCGATCGCCTCGAGGATCTCCTCGTCGCTCCAGCCGGCCTCGCGGGCCTCTTCGTGGACGTGCATGGGCGGCCGGCCCTCGTCGAGGACGAGCTTGAGGTACCGCAGCAGGGCCGACTCACGCTCGTCGCGGGAGTCGAACTCCCTGGCCAGGGCGACCTCGTCAAGCGACAGGCCGGCGGCGCGGGCCGCGCGCTCGTGGAGCGCGATCCCCGGCGCGGACCGGTGGTGGTCGGCCACCGCGAGGGCGATGCGCTCGAGCGTGGCGCGGCCGAGCTTGCCGTGGCGAAGCTCTGACCGGAACCGTGCGTACGCACGCAGGGCGGCGGGCGAGCCGGCCAGGACGCCGAGGAAGTTCGGCAGCTGGCCGCCGGTCGCGAGCGCCCCCTTGAGCACGGGCATCGAAGCCTCGGGCGCGGTGAGGTCGTCGTGGATGTGGAATCTGCTCATCGTGGTCTTCATGGGGTCACCTGGGGATCTTACTTTGTGTAAGTGTACCCGCCCGGCGGCGGGAACGGGGACGGCTGTCCGATGCCGCTACCCGTTATACGCCGGGTGATAAAGAGCAGTTCAGCCTGGTAGGTGGCGCGCCTAATACCGGGCGCGCACGGGCCCCGAACCGGCGAAGGCGAGAATCGCCTTGGCCCCCGCCGTGATGTCGAGCACGAAGCCGGGAGCGAAGGGGCCGCGGTCGACGACGGGAACGGTGAGAAAGCGCCCGTTGTAGGACAGGACCACCGGGGTGCCGCAGGGAAGCGTGCGATGGGCGACGCCCCGCAGCGTCGTGGTCAGCGTCTGGCCGCAGGCGGTTCGGTTGCCGTAGAGCCCCGGCCCGTACCAGGTCGCCATCCGGGCGCTCATCCGGCGGCGGGCGAGCGCCTGCCGGGTGGCCGGGCCGACGCGGCCGTCGGCGTCGAGGCCGGCCTGGCGCTGGAAGCGCCGCGCCACGCGGGCGGTCCGGGCGCCGAAGTCGCCGTCGGGCGGGAGGCCCAGCAGGCGCTGCAGCGTGCGGACGTCTCGCCCGCGCATCCCGCGGCGCAAGCCGCGGGCGCCGAGGTCCGCGGTGAAGTAGCGCCGGCTCGGCCGTCGAGCGCGCCGCCGGCCGCCTCGACGACATGGGCGCTTCCGGCGCACCAGTGCACGGGCGGTCGCCCTCCCCGCGATCCCGTCGGCGCGCAGGCAGCGCGAGCGTTGGTAGCGAATCACCGCCACCTTGGTGCGCCGGCCGAAGCGACCGTCGACGCGCCCCCGGAAGAGCTCCATGCGCTTGAGCTTGATCTGCAGCGAGCGAACGTCGGGGCCCCTGCTGCCGACCTTGAGCGGGCGCTCGCCGAGGCTCGCGGCCTTTCCGGTCGCGACGACGACGAAAATCAGCGCCACGCCCATGAGGACCGCCCACAGGGCGATCCGATCCGGTCGGACCATATCCCTTCTTCGGTCGCTTGCGGAGGCGAGCCGCGTCGCGACAGGCAAGAGGATAGAGGGGGTCGCTCAGCCGCCGCGCTCGTAGCGCGACTGCTCCTCGACGGTCCGTTCGGCCCAGGGGACCGCTTCGAGGCGGGCGTCGGGGATCGGCTCGCCGCTCTCGATAGAGCGACCGTAGGTCCCCTCCTCCAGGCGACGCTCGGCCCTCTCGATCGCCTCGAGCTCCTGGCGCAGCGGCGCAGCAAGCCCCTCGTCGCGCTCGCTCTCGTAGAGCTCGGATCCCTGATCGGCGGGATGCTGATCGACGTGGGAGAGCTCCTCGTCGACCCCGTGGCCGAGGTTTGCGAGCTCCTGCTCGAGCCTTGCGCGCTCGCGCGCGAGCAGTTCCGCTGCACGGTTGCGGTCCATCGTCACTTGTCCGGTGCGCTTCCCGGGCCGGCCTGACCGCCGGCCTTCTTTCCGCTCTGCGCCGGGGCCTCCTTGCACTGCTTGCTCTGCGGGTCTGAGGGGTGGGTCGCGCGTTCGATGAAGCAGGCCACGCTCGCGACATCCTCGCCGGTGACGAGGTTGGCAGGCATCGTCCCGTTGCCGCGGACAATGCCCTTGGCGACGGCGTTGGCGACGACGACGTAGGTCGGGCGCAGCTTGTCGAGGTCCGGACCGACCTTGCCCACGGACTTGGCGGCCGACAGGGTGTGGCACTGGGCGCAGTACTGGCCGAAGAGCGCGCGCCCCTTCTCCTCGGAGGCGGTCAGCGTGATGCCCTCCGAGGCGATCTCGTTGTCTTCCTCGTGGCCCGCCAGGACCAGGGTGGGCAGGGCGACGCCGAAGCCCACGTAGACCCCGAGGATGACGACGGAGGCAGTCCGGCCGGGTCGGCGACCTTGGCGGGGCGCCGACTCCCGCGCGCGCCGCGGCCCGCCTCGGACCGCGACCAAGAACATGGCCAGCCCGACTACGACCCAGAGGAGGATGAAGGCGAGGGCACTCACGGCGGGCGGGACCTTATCGTGGGCCGCGGCCACGGGGGTAGGCAGCCGGAGGTGGGGACGGTACGGTCGCTCCATGCGGGTTGCGCCGCACTTCGCCGACCGCGCCGACGCAGGTCGCCGGCTCGCGGCGACGATCGCGGGGCTCGGCCGCGAGGCCTCCACCGGGATCGTCGTGCTCGGGCTCGCCCGTGGAGGGATCCCGGTCGCGGCGCAGGTCGCCGAGGCACTCGGTGCTGCGCTCGACGCGCTCGTCGTGCGCAAGGTCGGCCATCCCCACCAGCCCGAGTACGCACTCGGTGCGGTGAGCGAGGACGGCGTCGTCCTGCCGGAGGGGCTCCCACCCGAGGCGGTGTCCGAGCAGCTCGAGCGAGCGCTCCGTCAGGCGGAGGCGCTTCGCGGCGATCGCCCGCCCGAGCCGCTGCGCGGGCGGACGGCGATCGTGGTCGACGACGGCTTGGCGACCGGCCGCTCGATGGCCGCCGCGCTGGCGACGGTCCGGCAGCGGGGGGCTGTGCGGGTGGCGGCCGCGGTCCCGATCGCCGCGGGCCCCTCGTTCCGGCTTCTGGAGGAGGCGGGAGTCGAAGTCTACGCCGTGGGAGTGGTCGAGCCCCCCGACTTCTTCGCGGTCGGCCAGTTCTACGAAGACTTCCGCCAGGTGACCGACAAGGAGGCCGCGGCGCTGCTCACCGCCTTCTTCCAGAGGCGAAGCTGAGAACGGCCGGCGCGACGGCGCGGAAGTCGGCCGCGTCGGCCTCGGCCTCCCGGCGGCGGTGCTCGCGCTCCTCGTCGCCCATCGGCTCCCCCGCGCGGCGGCGCCGCTCCCTCTCGTCGAGGGGCTGGAAGTCCTTGACCTCGGCCAGAGGACGGTCGGGAACGTCGATCGGCCAGATGCGGTCGACGAGGACGTTGACCGCCCCACCCGCCGCAGGCAGTCGCTCGAGCTTTCCCTCGGCGACGACGAGCGGCTCGGTGCGGACCGTCGCCCGGTGGCGGTCGTAGACGGCCTCAGGGACGATCAGGTTGACCGTCCCGTGCTCGTCCTCGAGGAGCAGGAAGACGATACCCCCGGCCGTCCCGGGCCGCTGGCGGGCCACCACCAGCCCGCCGATCTTCACCCGCCGGCCGTGGCGGAGATCTCCGAGGTCGCTGCTGGTGACCGTTTCGCCGGGGAGGGTGGGACGCAGCAGCGCGAGCGGGTGCTCGCGGACGGTGACGCCCGTCGCGGCGTAGTCGGCCAGCAGCGACGGCCAGGCCTCCAGGCGCCGCAGGGCGGGCGGCGCGGGCAGCTCGAGCGGGAGCGCGAGCTGCGTCCCACCCGGAACGCGCCGGCCCGGGGCGGCGACCCCGAGCTGCCAGAGGACCGTCCGCCGGTCCCCATCTCCCAGAGGGTCGCACGCCCCCGACCACGCGAGGAGCTCCAGCGACGCCTTCCCCGCCCCCGCACGCGCGGCGAGGTCCCCCAGCGAGCGAAACGCCCCCGCTGCATCCCGGGCGGTGACGAGCGCCTCCACCTCGTCCTTCTTGACCCCGTTCACATAGCCCAGGCCGATGCGGACCGTCTTTCTCTCGACGCTGCACTCGGCGTCGCTCGCGTTCACTTCGGGCGCGCGCACCTCCACCCCCCGCCGCTGGGCCTCGTGGACGAGGGCGTCGGGTGGGTAGAAGCCCATGGGCTGCTCGTTGAGCAGCGAGCAGAGGAACTCGGCGGGGTGATGGACTCGCAGCCAGGTGGACTGGTAGGCGAGCAGGCCGAAGGCGGCGCCGTGGGCCTTGGGGAAGCCGAAGCCCGAGAAGCCGGCGATCATGTCCCACACGCGCTCGGCGGTCGCGCCGTCGGCGCCGTGCGCGGCGACGGAGCCCTGGACGAAGCGCTCGCGGAAGGCGGCGATGGCCGCCTCCGAGCGCTTGCGGCTCATCGCACGGCGCAGCCCTTCCGCCTCGCCCGGCGAGAAGCCCGCGAAGGCCATCGCGACCTCGAGCACCTGGTCCTGGAAGATGATCGTGCCCAGGGTGTCGCGCAGGACGGGCTCGAGCGAGGGGTGCTCGTAGGGAACCTCGAAGCTCGGATCCTCGCGCAGGCGCTGGCGGCGCTCGATGTAGGGGTTGACCGCGCCGCCCTGGATCGGGCCCGGCCGCACGATCGCCACCTGAACGGTGAGATCGTCGAGGGTCGCCGGGCGGGTCCGGCGCAGCGAGGCCATCTGCGCGCGGCTCTCGATCTGGAAGACCCCGACGGTCTCGGCGCGCTGGATCGCGGCATAGGTGTCCGGGTCGTCGTAGGGGATCCGGGACAGATCGATGCGCTCGCCCTTGTGCGCCGCGATGAGCTCCACGCAGCGCTCGACCGCCGAGAGCATCCCCAGCCCGAGCAGGTCGATCTTCAGGAAGCCGGCATCCGCGCAGGAGTCCTTGTCCCACTGGGCGAGCTGGCGGCCCTCCATCGCCGCCGGCACGACCGGGCAGCAGTCCACCAGGGGGCGGGTGGAGACGACCATCCCGCCCGAGTGCTGGGAGAGGTGGCGCGGGAGACCGTGGGCCTCTGAGGCCAGGCCGATCAGGTGGGCCCACCTTCCCGACCGGGCGCGCGGCGCGCCCAGCGCCGCCTCCACGTCGCGCGCCACCTCGCGGCCCGACCAGCCCTCAGAGCCCCGCGCGACCCGCTCGATCTCCCCGGGCGGGAGGCCGAGCGCCTTGCCCAGGTCGCGGATCGCCCCGCGCGCCCTATAGGTGGGAAACGCGGCGATGATCGCCGAGCGCTCGTGTCCGTAGCGCTCGTGGATGCGGGGGAAGAGCGCCTCGCGGATGTCGCGCGGGAAGTCGAGGTCGATGTCGGGCAGCGAGGTGATCTCCTCGTTGAGGAAGCGCCCGAGCAGCAGCTCGTTCTCCACGGGATCGACGTGCGAGAGCCCGGTGAGGTAGCAGACGATCGAGGACACCGAGGAGCCCCTCCCCCGCCCCGGCGGCAGCAGGGCACGGGCGGAGTCGGGCCCCCGGACCTCGGCGGCGACCTCCCGGGCGAGCTCGAGCATGTCGCGGTGCAGGAGGAAGAAGCCCGCCAGCTCGAGCTTTGCGATGACCCGCAGCTCCTCCTCCAACCGCCGCCGCGCCTGCGCTCGGCGGCGATGGCCGGGCGGGTAGCGCTGCTCGAAGAGCACGGCGCACACCTCCGCGAGCGCCCGGTCGGACTCCGGGTCCTCGGAGCCCGGGTAGCGGTAGCCCAGGTCCGAGAGCAGGTCGAACCGCAGCCGCTCGGCCAGCCGGCGGGTCTCGGCCACCGCCTCGGGATGGTCCTCGAAGCGCGCCGTCATCGCCTGCGGCGTGGCGAGCACGTGGCTGTGGTTGCCGCGGCGAAGGGGCTCTGAGGCGTCGAGGGTCGTCCCGAGCCGGACCGCCACCAGCGCGTCCTGCAGCGGGGCGCGCGAGCGCGCGTGGGCGTGGACGTTGCCCGTCGCCACGCAGGCCACCCCCAGCCGCCGGGCAAGCGCTTCCAGCCGCCGGTTGCGCGCGCGGTCGCCCCGGTGGAAGGGCCGCTGGAGCTCGACCCGCAGCCGCTCGGGCCCGAAGGCGCCCAGCAGCCGCCGCAGCGTCGGCTCGTCGTGGACGCCGCGGGCCGCGCAGCCGCTCAGGCACACCAGGCCCTCGGCGTGGCGCTCGACGACGTCAAGGGGGGTCGCCGGCTCCTCGCGCTCCCGGCGCGGCCCGTCGCGCGTGTGGGCGTGCGCACGGGACAGCAGGCGGCAGAGGTTGCTCCACCCTCGCTCGCTCTCGACCAGGAGGGTCAGGTGACGCCCGTCGTCCAGGGAGACCTCGGCCCCGTGAATTGCCCGCAACCCCGTCGCCGCGGCCGCCTGGGCGAACTCCATGGAGCCCGAGACCCCGTCGTGGTCGGTCAGGGCGACCGCGTCGTGGCCGAGCTCGAGGGCGGCGGCGACCAGCTCGTCGGGCAGCGAGGCGCCGTCGAGGAAGGAGTAGGCGGAGTGGCAGTGGAGCTCGGCGTACACGGCGAACATATGTTCGCATGTAAGACGGCGGTGTCGCGCCTCACCTGATCTCGACAAGCGACGCCGGCAGGCGACTTCGTGACACGAAGGGCGGCGCGCCAGGTGCGGCTGCTAGAGCCCGTAGGCTTCCAGGAGCCGCAGCCAGACCTCGCTGCGAGTCGGGAAGGCGGGCACGGCGTGGCGGAGCCGTTCGAGCGGGACCTCGCCCACCACGGCGATCGAGGCGGCGTGCAGGAGCTCGGCCACGTCGGGGCCCGTGAACGTCGCCCCCACGAGGACACCGCGCTGCTCGTCGACGACGATCCGTGCCGTTCCGGGACCGCCTCGCCCGTGGAAGCTCGACCCCGCCACCCCGCCGGTCGGGTAGTCGACCGCGCGGACGTCGACGCCGGCCTCGCGCGCCGAGTCGAGGGTGTGCCCGACGGCCGCGACCTGAGGCTCGGTGAAGATCACGCGGGGGGCGAGCGGTCCGTCCCATTGCGCGGCCGTCGTCCCCCGGCCGAGGATCTGGTCGGCGGCGATCCGCGCCTGGTACTTGCCCATGTGGGTGAGGGGCGCGCGACCGTTGACGTCGCCGACGGCGTAGAGCCACCCGAGATCGCCCACACGCATGCGCTCGTCGACCGCGAGCGGTCCGTCGGCGCTCAACCCGACCGTGTCGAGGCCCAGCCCGTCGACGCGCGGGGCGCGACCGACCGCGATGAGCAGCTCATCGCCGCGCACGGAGTCGCCGTCCTCGAGCTCGACGACGACATCGCCGCTCGCCGGCGCGTCGTCGCGCGCCACCGGCGCGTAGCGACCCTCGTCACCGGGCGCCGAACCGACCGGTGCGGTCGCATCGCCGCCCTCCTCCCGCCGCACGCTCGTGGCCCGGGCACCCGTTCGCACGTCGACTCCCACGTCGCGCAGCCCCGCCTCCACCTGCTCGCGAGCGAAGGGCTCCTCGCGCTCGATGAGCGTGTCCATCGCCTGAACGAGGACCACCTTCGAGCCCAGCGACGCCCACGCCTGCGCGAGCTCCACACCGACCACTCCGCCACCCAGGACCACGAGCCGCTCTGGCGCGGCCTTCGCAGTCGTCGCCTCGCGGTTGGTCCACGGGCGGGCGGCCTCCAGCCCCTCGATCGGCGGCAACGCCGCGGTGGTGCCGCTGGCCAGCACGACGGCCAGGCGCGCGGTGACGATCTCGTCGCCGGCCCGGACCCGCCGCTCGCCTTCCAGCCGCCCCTCCGCGCGCAGGAGGGCGACGCCCCGCTCCTCGAGCCAGGGCAGCTGGCCCGAATCGTCGAGCTCGTGGATGATCTCGTCTCGCCGCGCGAGCGCGGCGCCGACGTCGAGCTCTCCGCCGAACGCCTCGCGGGCGCCGGGGACGCGCCGCGCCTCGGCCAGCGCCTGGGCCGGCCGCAGGAGCGCCTTGGAGGGCATGCAGGCCCAGTACGAGCACTCGCCGCCCAGCAGCTCGCGCTCGACGATCGCCACCTCGAGCCCGCCCTCGGCGAGCCGGCCCGCGGCGTTCTCGCCCGCCGGCCCTGCCCCGATCACGACCACGTCGACCTCTCGCTCGGACATGCCCCCAGAGTATGCGGCAGACTCGCGGGGTGGACTACGAGGGTCTTACGGACGGCGAGCGCCCGCCCGAGGACGAGCTCGAGCGATTCGCGGCGGGAATGGATCACCCGCCACTGACAGACGGTGAGCGATGGGCTCGCGAACAGCTCGAGCGCTTGAAGGGGGGCCGTTTCACACCGGGCGCGATGGTCCGCTTCGTGGTCGCCGGCTGCGCCCGGGCCGATGAGCGAAGGAGGGCACGCCCCGCGCTCGCCCGGCAGGCGTGGGGATGGATGGCGGTCGGCGGCGCGGCCTGGGTGGTGCTCGCGCTCGCGGGCGCCGAGCCTTTCCGACGCGGTGTCCGCGACGGCCTTGCCTGGTGGGGCGCGACGGCGCTGATGGTCGACTGGCACCTCGGGATGGTCGAGACCGAGGACGGCCGGCCCCGGGCGCTCGGGCCCGCCGATGCGCTGACCCTGGCGCGGGCGTGGCTGGTGCCGGTCGCCGCGCACGCCCCGACACCGCTGGTGTGCATCGCGGCGGGTGCGAGCGACGTGCTCGACGGCCACCTCGCTCGCGCGGACGAGCCGACGCGCATCGGGCGCGACCTCGAAGGCCTCGTCGACGCCGCCTTCGCGGTGGCCGCCCTGCGGGGCGCGCTTCGCCGCGACTGGCTCGGGCGCCCGGCGGCGGTGGGAGAAGCCGTTCGGCTGGGCGCAGGGTTCGCCTACGCCCTCTACGTGTACTTCGGCCGCGCGACCGCGCCCGATCCCGCGGTGACCCGCGCCGCGAGGATCACGACCCCCGTGCGGGTGGCCGGCCTCGTCGTCGCGGGCACGGGGCGCCGGAGGCTGGCCGACGCGCTCGTCGCGGGCGGATGCGCGTGGAGCGTCGGAGCGGTGGCGCGGGCCCTCGCCTCGCGCGGCGCGTCTGCTCAGTCCTGATCGAGGACTTTCATGCCCGGCGGCGACCCAGGCACCGGCCCTGGCGCGGATCGCGATGAAGGCACGGTGCAGCGTCAGTGAGGCCTGTAGGCGTCGGATCTGTGTTCGACCGCGATCACATCGACCCGGCGCTGATCATCGTGTATGCGGTAGATCACGCGGTAGTCGCCGCGCCGTGCGCTGTGTAGCCCTTCGAGGTGGAGTTTCAGCGGCTTGCCGACTCGCGCGGGGTTGGCGGCGAGCGATCCGTAGACGAACTCGACGACGGCCGTCGCAATCTTCTCCGGGAGTCGATTGAGCGAGCGTCGCGCCGCGGATGTCCAGGCGACGTCGAAGTCGCCGGCGCTCACCGGTCTGCGATTAGATCTAGCGCCTCGGCTTTGGTCAGCAGCACGACATCGTCGTTCACGCCGGATCGAATGTCGTCCATCAGCGCGGTGCTGCTGAGTACATCGAGGGTTTCCTCCAACGAGTCGAGATCCTCGACGCTCAGCACGACGGCGGCAGGGCGGCCGTGCTTGGTGATAACGACGCGTCCGTGCTCGCGCTCGAGACGCTCGACCACCTCCGACAAGTGGTTCTTGACGTCTGCCAGGGACATTTGATCCGCCGCCAACATAGCCAGAAGTATAGCCAGAGTCCAGACGGTGTTTCCACTGTCATTCGACCGTCGCTCTTACAGCTTCCCCGTGCGGAGCCTATGCCCCGACAACGGCGACAGCGCCCAACGGGACCCGCGGGGGTGCGCGAGCAGTAGCGAAAGGCCCTGCCCCCCGGTCCGGGGCCGCGACATAGCGCGTTGGGTCATCGCTGGGTGAACCAGCCGTCTGCTTCGAGGTCGTGGAAGACGACGAGGTCGCGGCCATCGGTCGTGACGACCTCCCAGTAACGGCGGCGCAGCGGACGGTCGGTCCACCAGCGATCCTCGACGAGCCATGACTCGCGGACCGCATCGACCTCGTGGGACTCGACGGCGAGCGGACGGCCATCCTGGGCGGCGCGCACGACCGTGGGGTATGGAACGCCGAGGCGGCGCGGGCCGGTCACGGCTCGAAGGGGGCGAGGACGGCGCGGCGCTCGGGGACGCGGGAGTCGGGGTCCACGGTGAGCACGCGCAGGGCGGCCTCGGGGCCGGCCGCCGCGCGAGCCTGGTGGACCGCCTCGCGCAGGCGGGCGGCCCGGACGGCCGCCCCGTCCTCGAGCAGGCGCCGCTGATCGGGCGCGGGCGGCCCGAAGCCCTCGACGGAGAGGCGTAGGCTCTCCGCGGGCGCCGGGAGGAGCGCCAGACGGGGGGCGAGGACGAGCCGCATGCGCACGGGATCGGCGAGCGCCTCACGGAAGACGACCCGCTCGCGCCACGTTCCTCCCTCGACGAGCGCGGCGCTCAGCACGACGGCACGAAGCGAGCGCCCGCCCCGCTCGCGCCGGGCGAGCAGGCGGTCGACGAGAAGCTCGAGGGCGCGCTCGAGCTGGGGGCCGCTCGCCGCCTCTGGGAGGTCGAGCCCGACCACCAGTCGCTCCCCGGGCCGTCGCGGGCGCAGCGGCTCTTCTCGTCCACAGGCCAGCTCGCGAGCGTGCAGGCCTGCGGCGCCGAAGCGGTCGGCGACGTGCCCCGGCGCCAGCGCGGCGAGCTCGCCGAGGGTCTGCACGCCTAGGCGCTCGAAGGAATCGGAGAGCCCTGCCGTCCGCGCCCGCGCACGCAGCAGCGCGACGGACAGCGGCGCCAAGAAGGCGCGCGCCTCCTCTTCACCGCCGGGCACGATGACCGGTGGGCGGCGAGGCCGTGCTCGCCCCGCCGCCGCAAGGGCGCAGAACGGCGAGGGAGCGACGCCCAGCCGCGCCCCGGCCACCTCGCCGCCGGGCGCCGATCGGGGGCCCAGCCGGGCCCCGGCCAGCGGGCGCTCCGAAGCCCCTCGCAGCGCCCTCCGCGCCGCTCCGAGGACCCCTTCGACGCTTCCACCGTGAATCCCGCGCAACCCGCGTACGTCGAAGCAGGCGAGCCCCGGGCGCTCAGGAGCGACCGCCGCGCCCATGCCCTCGAGTCGTGCCAGCAGCGATTCCCACGCCTCGGCCACCCCGGCCGGATCAGGCGGCACCAGGGCGAGTCGCGGGCAGCGCGCGAGCGCTTCGCCCAGCCGAAGCCCCGCCCGCACCCCGAACGCCTCGGCACCCGCCGAAACCTCTCCGATCACCTGCTCGCGCCCCGGCGCGGGCGCCAACGCGGCCGGCTCCCCCATCAGCCCCTCCCGTCCCCCGGCCGCCACGGCGAGCTCGAAGCGGGGGAGCAGAAGGCAGGCAATCACGCGAACGCATGTTCGCATGATCGGCATGAGGGCGCAAGCAGCACACACCAGATGTTGCGGCGGGCGAGCTCGGGGAGCTGATGTCCGGCCTCCTCTACACGCTCGATTTACGGCCTGGCCGCCTTCCGAGAATCCTTGACGCTCTGGCATATTGCCGAATTGCCAATATGGCGATAGCATGCGGCAACGATGCGAAGCCTGGTCTCGATGAACGCCTCCGGTCGCCTCACCCTTCCCGTGGCTGCACGCAAGCAACTCGGTCTCGAGGGCGAGGCCCAGTTCGAGCTCGACGTTGCGTCAGACGGAAGCCTCGTCCTGCGGCCGGCGGTCATCCTTGCTCGCGAGGACGCCTGGGCCTACACCGCCGAGCATCGCGGACTGCTCGAGCGCGCCCATGCGGACTCGCGCGAGGGCCGGGTGCGCGAGCTGGCCGAGGAGGACCTTTCCAAGC
>JBBPZA010000116.1:0-20310 GCA_038199375.1 Solirubrobacterales bacterium
CCCTCGCGCCAGGCCACCACGTCGGCATCCGCTCCGACCGCGAGCTCGAGCTCCTCGGGGCTGATCGCCCCCATCACCAGCAGCCGCGCAGCGATGCCGGCCGCGCGGAGCTCCACGGCCTCCTCCGCCCCGGCGACGGCGAGCCAGCTCGCCCCGCCCTCGAGCGCCGCCTGCGCCGCGTGCGCCGCCCCGTGGCCGTAGCCGTCGGCCTTGACGACCGCGCACAGCGCCTCCCGACCGCGCAGCTCGCGGCGCAGGCGCGCGCAGTTGCGCTCGATCGCCGCCAGGTTGATCCGGGCGAGCGCGCGAAGGGCCACGGCTAGCGAGTCCCTCGCAGACAAGCCGCCCGCGACACTACGGACGCCCGTGGGCGGTGTGGGGGCCAGCCGCGATCGGCTCGGGCATGGCCGCGTGCCGGCCGGCCGCGATCGCCTCGGGCAGGTCGGCGATGACGTCGCGGGCGACCACTCCCTCCGGCGCACCCTGCTCCCTGGTGGCGATGCGGCCCGCCTCGGCATGGACCCAGACGGCGGCGGCCGCGGCGGCGAACGGCTCGAGGCCCTGGGCGAGCATCGCGGCGACGACGCCCGCGAGGACGTCCCCCGTGCCGGCCGTGGCCAGCGCCGGGCTCCCGCCCGCGCTCACGGCGACCAGACCGCCGGGCTCTGAAACCAGGGTGTCGTCGCCCTTGAGGACGACGATCGCCCCCGATCGGCTCGCCGCCTCGCGCGCACTCTCCAGCCGCCTCGCCTCGACCGCCGCGCTCTCGACCTCGAGCAGGCGCCCGAGCTCGCCGGCGTGGGGCGTGAGGACGGTCGGAGCGTCGCGCGCGGCGAGATCCTCGAGGCGCCCGGCGTGCGCGTTCAGGCCGTCGGCGTCGAGAACGATCGGCGACCGCGCTTCGCGCGCGACCCGGCGCGCGAAGGCGAGACTTCCCTCGCTCCGCCCGAGCCCGGGGCCGAGGACGAGTGCGTCAGCCCGCCCGCTGTGCTCGAGCACCTCCGGGGCAGCCGCCTCGGTCAGCGCGCCGTCCTCGTCGGGCAGCGCGACCGTCATCGCCTCGAGCAGGCGCAGCTCGAAGACGAGGCTCAGCGACGCCGGGACGAGCGCGGTCACGTACCCGGCGCCCGCCCGCATCGCCGACTCCGAGGCCATGCACGGCGCGCCGGTTAGTCCGGTCGAGCCGCCCGCGACCATGACCGCGCCCGAGCTGAACTTCGTCGAGGCGGCGGCGCGGCGCGGGACGAGGCCGACGACCAGCGGACCGATCAGGCCGACGTCGACCTCCGCCTCGGCCGACGCTCCCTCGGGGATCCCGATGTCGACGACGTGCACGCGGCCCGCGCGGTCCTTGCCCGGTGCGATCCAGAGCCCCGGCTTGGCGGCGTGGAAGGTCGCGGTGGCGCTCGCGCGAATGGCGCTGCCGGCCACCTCGCCGGTCGAGGCGTCAACGCCGCTGGGAACGTCGGCGGCGATCGCCGGCGCCCCGCAGGCGTTGATCGCCTCGATGGCGCTCTTCGCCGGCTCGCGCGGCTCGCCCTCGAAGCCCGTCCCGAGGATCGCGTCGACGATGGCCGCCGCGCCGTCGAGCGCTCCGGCGGCGAAGGGCGCGGGCAGATCGTCCGGGAGCCGGTCGAGGTTCGCTTTCGCGTCGCCGCGCAGCTCGCTCAGCTCACCGACGCCGAGCACCGCGACCTCGCGCCCACCCTCGCGCAGCAAGCGCGCGGCGACGAGCCCGTCTCCGCCGTTGTTGCCCTTTCCGCAGACGACGGCGACGCGCCCCTCGGGGGCTACCCGGTCTACCGCGCGCGCGAGCCCCTCCCCCGCGCGCTCCATGAGGTCGAGCGAGGGGACCCCGCGCTCCTCGATGGCCCATCGGTCGGTGGCGCGCATGCGCTGCGCGTCGGGAAGGGGAGCCAGCCAGGCGGGCAGCCTCACGCGAGAACCGCCACGGCGGCCGCCATCTCCCGCTCGTGGCTCAGCGAGATCTTCACCTCGGCGCCGAGCTCCCCGGCCCTACGGGCGGCCTCGCCCGAGAGCCGCAGGCCGGCGGCAGCCCCGCCCTCCACCACCTCGATCTCCTGGCAGCGCAGCGCATCGAGCCCGAGCGCCTTGGTCACCGCCTCCTTTGCGCAGAAGCGGGCGGCCAAGTGCTGGCCCGGCCGCTCCCGCGACGCGGCATAGGAACGCTCTCCCTCGGTGAACAGCCGCTCCGCGAGCCGCGGCCGGCGCTCGAGGGCACGCTCCAGCCGAGCGATCTCGAGCAGGTCGATTCCGACTCCGTGCACGGCAGCGATGCTAACGGCCGCACCTCGTTCGATTTGCGACCGGTCCTAGCATGCAGCCGCGCATGCCCGCCACCCAGCATCAGCCCGGCCCCGCTCCTGGCTCACGGGACAGCACGTCGTGACGACGGGCTCGGGACCCTCCGAGGACTCCACTCGCGAGTGCATTCTCCTGCTCGGGGCTGGCTCGCTGGCCAACGCGACGCAGCGAGCGCTCGAGGCCTCGGGGGCCTCGGTCCAGCGCCTTTTCGATCCGGGCGACGAGGACATCCGCGAGGCGCTGGGCGAAGAGGTCGATTCGGTGGTCATCGTCTCCAAGGACGACCACGTTTCGCTGCGCTTGGCGCTGGTCGTGGAGAACGTGTGTCCCGGTATGCCGCTGATCGCGACCGTGCACGGGGGGATCGTCGCCGCACAGCTCGAGCGCGTGGTGGAGAACGCCCGGGTGATGTCGAGGGCGGACATCGTCGCCCCCGCGCTTGCCGCGGTGTGCTTCGAGGAGGGCCTGTTGCTGGTCCGCCGCGAGGAGGAGGGCTTCTCCGGCGTGCGCGCCGACGAGGGGGAGCCGCAGCTGCACCCGATCGAGCCCTCCAGTCAGGGTCCCCACGAGCGGCTGCTGGCGAACGTCGGCTCGCTGATCAACCCGTTCGAGATCAGCGCGCGGATCCTGATGGCGGGAATGCTCGGATTTCTGGTCGTTCTGCTCATCGACGGAGTGGGCACGGCGCTCGTCCTCCACCAATCGCCCATAGACGCGTTCTATTCCGTGACCAAGATAATCGTCACCGTGGGTCCAAACCCCGAGGTCGACAAGGGGCCCGGCTGGTTCAAGGTCTTCTCCGCCCTGGCGATGCTCGCTGCCCTCGCCCTCACCGCGATCTTCACCGCCGGGGTCGTCGACCGCCTGCTCGACCGCCGGCTGAGCGCCATGCTCGGCTCGCGGGCCGTTCCGCGCAAGGACCACGTGGTCGTCGTCGGCCTCGGGAACGTCGGACTGCGCCTGTGCCTGCTGCTCCGCGACCTCGGAGTTCGGGTGCTGGCGATCGACGACGACGACGCCAACTACAACATCGCCCGCGCCAAGGACTACGGGATCCCCGTGGTAATCGGCGAGGGAGGAAGCCACTTCCTGCTCAGACGCCTCGCCCTCGAGCGTGCGCGCGCGCTGGCCGCCGTCACCTCCGACGAGGTGGAGAACATCGCGGTCGTCGGCGCGGCGCTGGGCATACGCGACGACCTCCGCGTGCTGCTGCGCGCGGGCCGCGGAGAGGTGACCAACGAGACCCGGTCACTCTTCAAGCTCGGCATCGTCCGCGACGTCAACCGGATCGGGGGGACGCTGCTGGCCGCCGCGGCGCTCGGCTCGGAGGCCAACGAGGCCTTCCTCCACGAGGAGACGGTTTACCTGGTCATGCCAGACGGGGAGATCGAGCGCTTCGAGGACGGCGAGGCCGAGCGCGAGGAGGAAGAGACTGCCCCAGGCGACGGTGCTGCCGCCGCGCGCGCCGGCGACGAGTAGGCCGGCGCGCGGCGCCTCCCGCGTTCCGGCTAGCTGGTGATCTCGTGGGCGGGTCGAGGCGCCCGCGAGATCACTCGACGGTGACCGTCTTGGCCAAGTTCCTCGGCTGGTCGACGTTGAGCCCGCGGCGGCGCGCGATCCCGTAGGCCAGCAGCTGGAGCGGGATGACCGCGAGCATCGGCGCGAGCATCCAGTCGCTGCGCGGCACCGCGATGACCTCGTCGGCGTGCTGGGCGAGGGTGTCGGTTCCTTCGGTGGTGATCGCGATGACGTGGGCGCCGCGGGCGCGGACCTCCTGGACGTTCGATGCGACCTTCTCGAGGACGGGCGAGTCGGTCGCGATGCACACGACGGGGGTGGACTCGTCGAGCAGCGCGATCGGGCCGTGCTTCATCTCGCCGGCGGCGTAGGCGTCGGTGGCGATGTAGGAGATCTCCTTGAGCTTGAGCGCGCCCTCGAGCGCGACCGGAAGGCCGACGTGGCGGCCGAGGTAGAGGAAGAAGTCCGCCTGCCAGAAGGCGTCCGCGACGCGGGCGACGGGCTCGTCGACCGACGCGAGCAGCTCCTCGATGCACTGGGGCAGGTGCTTGATCTCGCCCACCAGCCGCGCGAGCTCGGCGGGCGCGAGCGTGCCGCGCAGCTCCGCCATCCGGAGGGCCAGCAGGTACATGACCGCGACCTGGCAGACGAAGGTCTTTGTCGCCGCCACCCCGATCTCCAGCCCGGCGCGGGTGAACAGCACCCCGTCGGCGTCGCGCGTGGCCTTGGAGCCCATGACGTTGGTCACGGCCAGCACGGTCGCGCCCCGCTCGCGGGCGAGGCGCATGGCGGCAAGCGTGTCGGCCGTCTCGCCCGACTGGGTGATCCCGATCACGAGGTCGCCGGGGCCGACAACCGGGTTTCGGTAGCGGTACTCCGAGGCGATGTCCATCTCCACCGGCACCCGCGCCCACTGCTCGATCGCGTAGCGGCCGATCAGGCCGGCGTGGTAGCTCGTCCCGCACGCGACGATCACCACGCGCCGGGCGAGGGTCAGGAGCTCGTCATCCACCGCTCCGAGGTCTCCGAGCTCGACGCCGTCGCCGCGCACGGTGCGGTCGGCGATCGTCTCGGCCACCGCGTCGGCCTGCTCGTGGATCTCCTTGAGCATGAAGGTCTCGTGGCCGCCCTTCTCGGCGGTCTCCTCGTCCCAGTCGATCGTGACGATCTCCCGCTCGACGGGCGTGCCGTCCGGCTGCTGGAAGGCGACCCGGTCGCGGCCCACGACGACGATCTCGTCGGTCTCGAGGTACTGGACCCGGCGGGTCTCCTTCAGGAAGGCGGGGATGGCGGAGGCGATGAACTGCTCGCCGACGCCGCGGCCGACGACGAGTGGGGTCCCCCTGCTCGCGCCCACGAGCGTGTCGGGATCGTCCGCCGACATGGCGACGAACGCGTAGAGGCCTTCGAGCTCGGAATAGGCCTCGCGGACGGCGGCAGCGAGGTCACCGTCGAAATGCGACGCGACGAGGTGGGCGACGACCTCGGCGTCGGTCTCCGACGTGAACTGCGCGCCCTCGTCGACCAGCCGGAGCTTGAGGGCGACGTAGTTCTCGACGATTCCGTTGAGGACGATGTGGATGCGGTCCGCGCTGTCGTAGTGGGGGTGGGCGTTGGCCTCGGACACGCGACCGTGGGTGGCCCAGCGGTTGTGCCCGATGCCGATGGTCGCCTCGCGCTCGGCGAGCGCCAGGCCCCCCTCGGCCGGCCGGGTGGCCATCGCCTGGTGCAGCGCGCTGGGGCTGCCCACCGCACGCACCGAGTCGATGCGGCCGTCGCAGACCACCGAGATGCCCGCGCTGTCATAGCCGCGGTACTCGAGCTTCGTAAGGCCGGCGAGGAGCAGCTCCCGAACCGGTCGGTCCCCGACATAGCCGACGATCCCGCACATATCGCTGAAAACCTCTCGAAAACGAGTGAGAGCCGCGCCGGCGGCCCTCCCGCTCTCCGGGTGGAGGCGGAGCCCTGGAGGATAGCGGCGCGTCCCGCGCCGGCAGCGAGCGCGCCCGCCGCGCCACCGCTGCGACGGCTGCTACTCGCCCGCCTCGGCCCGCACGACGACTACCAGTCGCCCGCAGACCGCGTCGGCCTCCTGGGCGCTCGGTGCTTCGACCATGACCCGCACGAGCGCTTCGGTTCCGCTCGGGCGGACGAGCACGCGACCCCGGCCCTCGAGCCCCCGCTGCTCGCGCTCGATCGCCTCGCGGACCGGCGGGGCGTGCTGGGCGGCTCGCCTGTCGCGTACCCGGACGTTGACGAGCCGCTGGGGCAGCTTCTCCATCGCCGCCCGGTGCGCTAGATCGGATCCGCGCAGCGCCTCGAGCGTCAGCAGAGCGCTCGCGATGCCGTCCCCGGAGGGCGCGAAGCCCAGCTCGATGACGTGACCGGACTGCTCCCCGCCAAGGGCCCACCCGCGGCGCAGGAGCTCCTCGAGCACGTAGCGGTCGCCGACCGCCGTCGTTGCGACCTCGATCCCCGCCTCCCGCATGGCGGCATGGAAGCCGTAGTTGGTCATCACCGTCACCGCCACTCCGTCGCCGGGCAGGCGCCGCGCCTCGCGCAGGTGCAGAGCGGCAAGGGCGATGAGCTCGTCGCCGTCGACGACGGCGCCGATCCGATCGACGGCCAGGACGCGGTCGCCGTCGCCGTCGAAGGCGAAGCCGACGTGGTGGCCGCCCGCGAGCACCGCCTCGGCGAGCCGCTCGACGTGCGTCGAGCCGCTGTCGAGGTTGATGTTGCGGCCATCCGGAACGTCGGCAAGTGTTGTGACCGAGGCGCCAAGGCGCCGGAAGATCTCGGGCGCCGCGCGAAAGGTGGCGCCGTTGGCGCAGTCGAGGAGCACGTCGAGGCCGGAGAGGTCGAGCGTGGAGAACCGCTCCGCGAGCGCGCGGAGGTAGTCGTCGAGCGTCCCGTGCAGCGCGCGGATGCGGCCCGTCCCGGCCCGCCCGGCCGGGCCCCCCTCGAGCCCCTGCTCGATGGCGAGCTCGCTCGCGTCGGAGAGCTTGTTCCCGTCGGCCCCGAAGAACTTGATCCCGTTGTCCTCGAAGGGGTTGTGCGAGGCCGAGAGCACCGCTGCGAGGTCGAAGCCGTAGCGCCGCAGGAGGAGCGGCGCGGCAGGGGTCGGCAGGATGCCCCCGAGCAGCGCCTCCCCACCGGCCGAGGCGACTCCGGCGGCGAGGGCCGCCTCGAGCATCTCACCCGACTCGCGGGTGTCGCGGATGACGAGCACCCGCGGCGCGGCGGCGCCCAGCGTGCTCGCGGCGGACCTTCCGAGGGCAAGAGCGAGGTCGGCGGTGATCAGCTCGCCGACGGGGCCTCGAACGCCGTCGGTGCCGAAGAGCTTGCGCTCGGCGGGCTCCGGCGCGCCGGTCAGCGCTTGGAGAACTGCGGCCGCTTGCGCGCCTTCTTGAGGCCGGCCTTCTTTCGCTCCTTGACGCGCGAGTCGCGGGTGAGGAAGCCCCGGCGCTTGAGCTCTGAGCGGAGGTTGGGGTCGGCCTCGATGAGCGCGCGGGCGATGCCGTGGCGCAGGGCGCCGGCCTGACTGGAAACGCCCCCGCCCTGGATCGTCGCGACGACGTCCATCCGCGACTCGTAGCCCACGGTCTCGAGCGGCTGGCGAATGTTGCGCTGGAGCGCCGGGCGCGGGAAGTGGGTGTCGAGCGGGCGGCCGTTGACCTGGTAGGCCCCGCCGCCGGGCTTGAGGATCACGCGGGCGATCGAGGTCTTGCGCTTCCCCGTCGCGTTGTAGCGCGCCCCCGCCGCAAGGTCGATCGTCGCCTGGGCGATGGTCTGAGGCTGGCCGTCCTGCGCACCGGCCTGCGTCGGAGCGTCCTCGCGGCCCTCCGCCTCCTCGCCGGTCAGGACCTCGTCGCCCTCGAGGACGATGTCGGGCTCGAGATCGGCGCCCGGGAACTCCGGCTTCGCACGACCCTCGAGCGGGTCGCGACCCTCGAGGACGATGTCCGGCTCGAGATCGGCGCCCGGGATCTCGGGGCGCACGCGCGGCGCGGGCGCCTCGTCGAGGTCGTCCTCCTCAGCGCCGATCGCCTCGTCATCGGCCGCGGCCTCCTCGGCTCCGGGGGCGTCGCCGGAGGCAGCGTCCGGAGATGCTGACGTGAGCGCCACAGTTTCTTCAGCCGCATCGTCCTCGACGGCCGCATCGGCGGCGGACTCGTCTACGCCCTGCTCGGCGACGGGGACCTCCACCGGTGGCTCGTCGGTGCCCTGCTCGGCGACGACATCCTCCACCGGCGCCTCCGGCTGGTCGGTGCCCTGCTCGGCGGCGACCCCCGCGGTGGGCGCGGTGGGCGGCTCCCCCGGGGGCGCCTCGTTGGGGAGGTCGGCGAGGTCGGTCCCCTCGTCGCGCGCGTCCGCCGTCGACTCAGTTACGTCCGCCGCCGTCGGCTCAGTTACGTCCGCCGCCGTCGGCTCAGCCGCGTCCGCCGCCTCGACGGGGGCGTCCTGCGCCTCCTCGGGGGCGTCGTCGCGCTGGGGGTCGTCGTCCTGGGGCGGGGTCTCGGCCATCTCGTCAGGTCTCCATGTCTACGGGCTTGGGCTGCTGGGCGGCGTGGGGGTGCTCGGGCCCGGCGTACACCTTGAGCTTGGTCAACTGCTTGCGCGCGAGACGGTTGCGGGGAAGCATTCCCTTCACGGCCTTGCGGATGATCTCCTCCGGGCGGCGCGCGAGCATCTCCTCGAACGTCCGGGAGCGCAGACCGCCCGGATACCCCGAGTGACGGTAGTAGCGCTTGTCGGCCCGCTTGTTGCCTGTGACCACGATCTTCTCCGCGTTGACCACGATGACGAAGTCGCCGGTGTCCACGTGCGGCGTGTACTCGGGCTTGCGCTTGCCGCGCAGGGCGTCCGCGATCTGGGTCGCCAAGCGGCCCAGGGTCTTTCCCTCGGCATCCACGAGCAGCCAGGAGCGCTCGCGGGTGGCGGCGTTGGCCACGTAGGTCTTTGAGGCGACGGTGCTCTTCACGGCAAGAAAAGGCCACGCTCGGGGAGCGCGGCGGCCGCCCATTGTAGGAGAGATCTCCACCGCGGGCGGGAATCGCCGCGCTCGCGACGAAGGAATAGGAGGCAGGGAACATCCAGCGAGGAGGACGACCGTTGGCGCCGGGACCATTTGTATACTGCCGCCGCGAAGCTTCAAGCCAGCCGAGCCCGTGCGACCTCACCGACAGGATCGCCCGGGACGGGGGACCCATTCGGTCGTCGACCCACGACCGGGGGCGAGTCCGGGCCCGAGCGCCCGGTAGCGCTGCCCTTTCAGCGCGAGCCCGTCAGCTAACCCCGTAGGCGCAAGCAAAGGGAAGGCGAGTTGACGGAGGGACGTGCGCCCCGCCCCCGGGGCCAAAAGCGCATAGGCGCATGGCTGGCCGGCACGCTCATAGCGTGCGGCTGCGCAACGCTGCCCGCGGCAGCTTCGGCGAGCGGCACGGGCGGCACCTACGGCTCGCCCGACCCCTCCATCGCGGGCATCGCCTGCCTGAGCGACTGCGACGCGGTCGACGTCGCCAGGCCCGGAAGCGTGATCCGGGTGCGCGGCGCGAACCTCGCGAGCGCGACCGTCGTCGTGTTCCTCGGCGCGGCCGGGGGCGGTGACGACGTCGTCTCCAAGCCGCGCGAGGTGACGGCGAGCGCCTTCGAGGCGCGCGTGCCGCGCAAGGCCAAGACGGGTCCCGTCGGCCTCCTCTCCGCCGACGGGCGCGCCGCCACGAGCGTCGCCCTGCTCGGCGTGACCGTCGGTCAAAGCGTCAAACCGGGGGCAGTCGACGCGCGCGTCGACTCGCGCAAGGTGTTCTTCGGCGCCAGGCGCGGCGCAAAGCTCACCTATCTCCTGAAGGGATCGAACCCCGCCCCGGTCCGGGTCGACCTCGTCCGGTCGAGCGACAACACGGTGATGAGGAGCTGGACCCGCGCAGCGGTCGTCCCGGGCAGCCCGCAGGAGGTCGAGTGGAGCGGAGCCGGCCAGGGCGGAAGCGCCGCCTCCGAGGGTCGCTACGAGTTCCGGGTCACGGCGGGCGAGCTCGCCCGGGCGCGTTCGGCGGCCGGCGCCGTACCGATGCCCGGAGCGACGAGCGCGGGCGACTTCCTCTTCCTCGACCACCAGTTCCCGATCCGCGGCCCTCACGACTACGGAACGTCGGTCAACCGCTTCGGCGCCGACCGCGGCGCGCGCTCGCACATGGGCCAGGACGTGCTCGCCGACTGCGGCATCCCGCTTGTCGCGGCACGCGGCGGGGTGGTGAAGTTCACGGGCTACCAGGCCGGCGGGGCCGGCAACTACCTCGTGATCGACGGCGCCCAGAGCCCCTACGACTACGTCTACATGCACCTCAAGGATCCCGCGCTGGTGCGCAAGGGCGCCCGCGTCTTCACCGGGCAGAAGATCGGCGAGGTGGGCAGCACCGGCAGCTCGAGCGCCTGCCACCTCCACTTCGAGATCTGGCAGGGCCCCTGGTTCGACGGCGGCCAGGCGATCGACCCGCTTCCGGCGCTCCAGGCCTGGGACCGCGGTTCCTGAGTCGGCGCGGTTCCTCCGTCGGCGCGGTTCCTCCGTCAGCGCGGTTCCTGAGTCTGCGCGGTTCCTGAGTCGGTACCGTTCCCTCGATGTGCGCACAGTGCATGATGGGCGCGGCGACAGCCACCGCCGGGGCGACCGGGATCCGGTCCTGGCTGGCGGCCCGCCGACCCCTCGGCCTCTCTGACGTCGCCCTGCGCCGGGCGACCGTCGTCCTGCTCGCCGCTGCGCTCTTCGTATCGGCGGTCGTGCTCGGCGGCGCCTCGACGGCCTAGCACGCGCACCCGCGGACTCGCTCTGCGGCAGGACTCGGCCCCCCGGCCCCGTAGCTGACCTGGATGCGGGCGCTGCTGACCATCCGCGCCGCGCGGCCGTTCGTCGCGCTCGCGCTGGTGCTCGCGCTGGGGACGGTCGTCGGCCTCGTCGTCCTGCGGCCCGACGGCTCCTCACCCGCACGCGACTCGCTGCCCGGCGACCTGCGGACGCGCGAGGCCGAGGTCACGACGCTCGCCGCTACCGCATGCCGGGTTCCCAACCAGCGCGACTGCCGCCTCGTGCGCATCCGGCTCCTCGACGGGCCCGAGCAGGGACGGGTCGCGTCGTTTCGCACCGGCGAGACCCGGGCCGATCCCGATCTGAGCATCGGCGACCGTCTGCGGGTGGTGCGCAACCCGCCGCCCCCGCCCGGCACGCCTCCCGAGGCGCGGGGCGACGCCTACTCCTTCGCCGACCTCGACCGGCGGTCGCCCATGCTCTGGTTGACGATCGCCTTCGCCGCGATCGTGGTTGTGTTCGGCCGGGCCCGCGGGGCCCTCTCCCTCGCGGGACTGGCGGCCAGCCTGGTCGTCGTCGGGGCGTTCATCGTGCCGGCCATCCTCGACGGGCGCCCGCCGCTGGCGGTGGCGGTGGTCGGCTCGCTGGCGGTGATGCTGCTCACGATCGCCCTCGCCCACGGCCTCGGGCTCAAGAGCCTCGCCGCGATCCTGGGAACGGCGGCGAGCCTCGCGCTGACCGTCACCCTCGCCGTCACCTTCACCAACCTCACCGACATAACCGGCCTGTCCTCGGAGGAGGCCGTCCTGCTCCAGGTCGGCCAGTCGGACCTTTCGCTGGAGGGCCTCGTCCTCGCCGGGATGGTCATCGGCGCACTGGGGGTGCTCGACGACGTCACCGTCAGCCAGGCCTCCGCGGTCATGGCCCTGCGCCGGGCCAACCCCGCCCAGCGCTTCGGCGAGCTCTACCGCGGCGCGCTGACCGTCGGCCGCGACCACGTCGCCGCCACCGTCAACACCCTCGTCCTCGCCTACGTCGGAACGTCCCTGCCCATCCTGCTGATCTTCAGCGTCGGCGAGACCCCGTTCGCCGACGCCGTGAGCAAGGAGGCGGTCGCCGAGCAGGTCGTCGCCGCCCTCGTCGGCTCGATCGGCCTCATCTCCGCCGTCCCCATCACGACCGCCCTCGCCGCCCTGCTCGCCGCCCGCCTACCGCCCGAGGAGATTGACGTAGAACCGGTCCACGCCCACTAGCTTCGCTTGGTCGCCCGCTTCGGCAGAGACGACTCATCTTTTCGGCCGAACGGATGGGAGGATGGCCTCGCTGAAGGATTCGGTGCCCCATCGGGTACCGAATCCTTCAGTCGTCGCCTTTCCGAACGCGAGGACCGCACAAGTCTTGCCTCGCGCGGCCGCGTATGTCTCGCCACCGGACTCTTGATGTCGTGATGTCCCGTGGGTAGGCTCAGCACATGCGAACCACGCTTACCCTCGACGACGATGTTGCTGCTGCGCTCGTGCGGCGCCGCGCTGAGCGCGGCACCGGTCTGCGCCGTGAGGTCAACGAACTGCTGCGTGCTGGTCTGGCCGCCGTGAGCCAACCGAGCGCTGACGCGGGGGAGCCCGATGAACTCCCTACGTTCGATCCAGGCCGCGCGCTCATTACCGACCCCCGGGCGCTGAAGGACCTGCTCGACGACGAGGACTACGAGCGCGCTCTGCCTAGTCGCACGTGATCCTCGTCGAGGTCGGGAATCGGCATCGCGAGTGGATCGAAGGAGTGCCGGCGGCGGCGGTCGGCGCAACGCAGCCGCATCAGCGCGGCGTTGCGGGCGCAGGCGATCAGACCGCCTCGGTGGCCTCGACCGGCTCGCTCGCCCGCTTCAGCTCAAGACCGACGAAAGCGTCCTGGCGAATGTCCTCGCGGTCCTCATGGGTGAAGCGGCCGTTGAAACTAGCCGCGATGCAGCGGTCGACGGTTACGACGTGTTCGCCGTGGTCCTCGCCGCCTCGCCGCGCATCACGGGGTGCCGTCCGTAAAGATCGCAGACGTGAAGGTCCGCGAGGTTGTGCGTCTACTCGAGCAGGACGGTTGGCGCTTTGAGCGCCAACGGGGAAGCCATCGGCAGTTTCGCCACCCGACGAAGCGCGGTACCGTAACCGTTGCCGGCAAGTCGAGCACTGACGTTCCTCGTGGGACGCTGAATGCGCTTCTCAAGAGCGCCGGCCTGAAAGGTTCAGAGCGATGAGCAGCTACACGGTGATCTTCGAGAGTGGTGACACGAGCTGGGGGGCATGGGTTCCCGACCTGCCGGGCTGCGCCGCCGTCGGTGAGACGCGCGAGGAGGTCCACCGGCTGATCCGGGAGGCGATCCCCGTCCACCTCGAGAGCCTGCGCGAGCACGGCGAGCCCGTGCCTGAGCCGACAAGCACTGCTGAGCGCATACCGGCCTGAGCGCACGCCGCTGTAGGTGTGGGCGCGTCTGCGCTCATCCTCGGCCCCAGCTGGTCACGGCGCCCGCCTGGCCGCGCACGCGGGCTACGGCAATGGTCTCCTCGAGCGCCGGCATGATCGCGCCGAGCTCGACGGCCCAGAACCGGTCGGCGGTTGGATCCTGATGTGGGCCGTGGGCGCCCATCGTGTAACGGGCCGATGCAATGCCGCCCGTTTGAGGAGGGGAGGAGAGCCATAGCGTCCTACATGCGCAGGCTCTGAGCGGCCAGCAAGAGTTATCACGCACGATTGGGCGCGTTCTCCGGGCGCGACGTTCGAGACGGCGACTGATCAGCCTTCGTCCGTCGCGCCCGGATTTGAGGATCGGGAGCGATGCGCCGATGAGAGCGCAATGAGCAACGAACTCGCGACCAAGCACCACAAGATCCCGCGTCCGCCCGACGCCCTGCAAGAGGCCTACGACCACTGGGTCCAGCGCGGTCGGCCACAGCAGGCCCCGACTCGGTACCGGAAGGACGCATGGCGACGAATCCTTCCCGAGCACGCTGACCTCATCGACACCCTGGCGGAAGAACTCGATCGCGCGACCGTACGCGTCGAAATCGCGCGCCTCGGGCGGGATGACCGCTGGCCGGTGCCGGCCTTCATCATCACTCAGATCTGGGGCTACGGACCCAACAACCTTGGGCCTGCTCGCGTCCGGAGGGTGCTCGACGCGGCAGGGGACCAAGCGCCGGTCGGGCTCGCCCAAGCCGCAAGACGCGTCACTGACGAGGGAGCGGTTGCAGGATTCTCCGCGCTCGCCGGAGAGCACAGGCTCACGTGGCTCTCGACATCGTTTGCGACAAAGTATCTGTTCTTCATGGACCCGAGCGAGCGAGCTCTCGTCCTGGACGAGTTCGTCGCGACGTGGATCGGGCGCCACACGGGGGCGCGGCTCCGATTGCAGCCGATGAACGTCCGCGACTACCGGCTGTACCTACGGCTCATCGACCATTGGGCACAGGAACTCGGCGAGCACCCGTCATGTCTTGAGCAGCTGATCTTTGAAACGGAGGCCACCGAGCGCGGAAGCGCTTGGGTGGCCTGAGCCGTACGCTCACGGCCTGCGCCGGAGTCACTCCCACTCGATCGTGCCGGGCGGTTTGCTCGTGATGTCGAGCACGACCGGTTGACCTCGCGGATCTCGTTGATCATGCGGGAAGCGATCTGCTCGAGGAGGTCGTAGGGCAGGCGGGCCCAGTCGGCGGTCATGGCGTCGTCGGAGGTGACCGCACGGATGACGACGACGTGGCCGTAGGTGCGCTCGTCGCCCTGGACGCCGACGGTCCTGATGTCGGGCAGGACGCAGAAGGACTGCCAGAGCTCGCGGTAGAGGCCGGCCTTGCGGATCTCGTCCTGGAGGATCGCGTCGGATTCCCGCAGGACCTCGAGGCGCTCCTTGGTCGCCTCGCCCCCGACGATCCGGATCGCCAGGCCCGGCCCCGGGAAGGGCTGGCGCCACACCAGGCGCTCGGGCAGGCCGAGCTCGACGCCGACGGCTCGAACCTCGTCCTTGAACAGCGCGCGCAGCGGCTCGACGAGCTCGACGGCGCGGCGGCCATCCTCGGGCCGAAGGAGGACGAGGCCGACGATCGTCCCCACCAGTTTCGCCAGAACCTCAACAGAGCCATGCGACGCGCCTACCTCGACGTCGACCTCGCGTGGGCCGAGAGACCGGAGACCAAGCCGGCAAACCGCAGGGCGTGGTCGCGGTGGAACCAGCGGCACGATTCGCCACGCTGGCTGGACGATCGGCCCAGCGGGACCGTCGACTGGATCCAGCACCACGCGGTCGATGACACGCTGCTCTTCATCGATCGACGCCCTTAGGTCATTACTAACGCAATCGTCCTCGGCTCGCCCGACCGCCAGACCGGGCAGGCCGAGGTTAATCTGGGTGGGGTCGGCTGGTGGAGATGCTCGGCCGGCGCGAAACCAGCATGAGCTCCACGTCGCTCACGGGCCATGTGGCGGTCCACCTTGCCCCACCACGTTACGTCTTACCGAACCTCGAGATAGATCGCGCCGGGGCGCCGGTTGATAGTGAACACGTCCGCCTGCACGGGACTGGTGTCGGGATCAGGGGGATCCGAGGGACGCCCGTGGGGTCCATTGGGCTCCGCCAGCGGATGGGCCACCACGACGGGCCGCTTCTTCCGATGAGTCCTGATCAGCGGAACCTTGGCGGTGGGATCGTCGCATCGCCACCGTTCGAACGAGTCGCACGCGCCTCGCACAGCGCGCATCCTGAGAGCCTCCCAACGATCATGCCTCGGCGCCCCGAAGCGGGCAATCTCGAAGGCGTCTGCAGCCAGGCGCCAGTCCAGCACGGGGTGATATGGCGCGTTGGTCCAGTCCTTCAAACAGCGATAACAGGCACTGTCACAGTCGTGGCCTGAGTCCTCCCACTGCAGAATGGTTGCCCCGAACCGCTCAGCCAGTTCATCGAAGACACTTCGACTGGCCAGGTGCCGCACGTAGCCCGCGCCATTTTCGATCGTGTCGGCCATGAAGACTTGGGGAAGCAGGCCGCGGCCGTCCGGCGCCGCAACAAGCCGCACGCCAGCATCGATCTCCCTTGCTTCGACCTGAAGCAGATCCGAGGCGGCTGCCCTGAACGCGAATGCCACGCTCGTCCAAGCAGCCCGGCGGGCTGTGTCCAACAACCTGCTCGTCGAGACCTGGCCGGACAGCAGATTGGTCCATCCGTTCACCCGCTCACTCACCGGCTCAATGAGGAGCACGTCGGTTGCCACTCGCGCCCCGATGGCCACGCTCTTCGCCTCGTTCTGCTCGCCGCTAAATCGCCCCGGCACCGTCCAACCAAAAAAGGCGGAATCCTGGCTCGTGAGAGTAAAGAGAGCTCCGTGATTGTCATTGACGGTGTAGAGCCGCGTCGGGCCTCCCCGAATTCGAAAGCCTTCAACTTCGGAGACGAGCATCGCGCTCGCGTTAACTGCAACGCGTGGCGTGGAAGCCCGTGACAGACGGTCGGTTCCGCCTTCGAATGGTTGGGGACGAGACTCCCAGGTTGCCCTAAAGCCGCGCGGCTTGGAGAGCGGCACCACGCGATAGTGGCCGTCGGCGGCAGATGCCTGGCAGGTTCCGCACTGGTCGCTCGGCTCTTCGTCGATGTTCTTACAGAGGTCGCACAGACCGACGTCCGTCATCTGGCCAAACGGATCGTCTCCCACCTGCACGCCAGCGAACCCAGGGTTGAAGTCCACAAAGCCGGTGGACCGATACACCTTCTTGTCGACCACGATCTCGTTACCCGGCGCGAACTCTGAGACGGCGAGCGGCAGCTCTCTGGCGACGGTGCCGCGGGGGGGCCAGCCATGCGTGTTCCCGGGCCTTCGATAGAAGAGATACCGGACTTGAGTCGGAAAGCCGAACATCGGGAGAAGGCCAAACTCTGCGAGCCGTTGAGACAGTTCGGGTTCTTCTCCGGGGCGCCGTGCGACCTTGTCGATGTCTTCGACCAGGGGGGCCAGAACGTCTTCCAATAACTGTGACGGCTCGAGCGACGCGCGTGTCTTCTCTAGGGCCGCGACGGCGAATTCGCCGATCACGTCAGCGCGCTCTGCGAGCGCGTTCCGAACTGACTCCCTCGAGGAAGCCCATTCATCCGCTTGGCCAAAGTCGCCGTGGACGGCCCGGAGCGGCGCGTCGTCAGGGTTGCGAATCGCCCTGAACGCCTGATCGAGCGCAAACGCGCGGACGAAGCGCTGGATGATTTCTACCCGGTCCGTCGCCAGGAAAGGCGGCGGCGGCGCGCCTCGAGTTATCCTTTGCGGGGCGAGGAAGTAATCCTGGTCGTGAGACCGCGCCTGCGCGACTGTGAGAGCCACGGACAACGCCTCACCACGTCGGCCGGCCCGCCCCACACGCTGCTGATAGTTGAAGCGCATAGGTGGCACGTTCGCCATCAGCACGGCTCGTAAGGCCCCGATATCGACTCCTGCTTCCATGGTGGTCGTGACGGACAAGACGTCGATCCCCGACGGGAGAGGAGGTTCGTCACCCAAGAACACGTCTTGGAAACTCGCCTGACGCTGTGCGCTGTCCACGCGCTCGGTCTGACCAGTCAGCTCCTCGCTCCGGAGCCGAGTTATCGGTCGCTTGCTACGGGCCATCACCCTGTAGTAGTCGTCCGGAGCCGCCACAGAAGAGCTCGGGTCCGCGCCCAAACGACCGCTGCAGTTCACGCACGTGCCCGCGCAGCGATGCGCGTGATGCCACGAGCACCGCTCGCACCGCCACACGTCCTTGGGAGTTCGGCCGACAAGCGTGCGTTCGGGTTGCACTAGCCACTCTTGGCAGACCTGTGCGCTTTGGGCGAGGTTCCTCCGCGCCCACTCGATCAGGTCCTGCGGGTCAAGACTCTCGAAGCCTGCTACCGCCTTCAGCCAATCGGACAGGGCCTTGGGCGGATTCTTTTCCGGTCCGCGTCCCTCGCGACCTCCCCGATAGAACCTTCGCTGCCCGAGCACCCGGATGGCGCCCAGAACTATCTCTCTACTGAGCTCGCGGGAAGCGCCCTCAGGCGCCGGTATCGGAGCCTCAGCTTCCACCAGCCCCAGGCCGAGGGTCTCGATGTCGCGCCCCGCGCCGGAGTAGATGGAGATTGCGCACTGAGTGTCGAGGCTGCGCCGCAGGACGTCCACGCTCGACTCGGAGCCCTCCCGCGCTGTCGGCGGATCCCGCGTCCAGTCGAAAAGCTGGATCCAATGCTCGCTGTCCTGCTCTGCGGGACCCGCTGGGTTCCGCCCAGCTCGCAGCAACCCGTCAAACACATAGTCCCGAAGGGCCCCGAACGGGGCCAGACCGGCGACTTCTCGCTCGATCAGCGCCCGGGCACGTGCCCGCTGTTCCTCATCGCCTAGAAGCGGGTCGTTGGCCTGTTGAAACTCTCGAGCTGAGAGAGACGCCCCGAGTGCGCGGCGCGCTCCGGCAATTTTATTCGGATCGTCGTCACTCCTTTCCGCCACATCGAGGAAGTGCCGGAGATCATCGGCTCGGGACTGCCTAGCGTCCAGGAACTCCACCAAGAGCTGTCGGATCATGTCCCGGAAGTGGGAGATGTCGATCTCAGCTGACAGTCGAGCAGCGCCCTGTCGCGAATCGGAGAAGGCGACCAGCCGCTGCCGGCCCCCGTCCGGATGCAACTCGCTCAGAGCGTGCTCGACCAGCACCTGGGAGACCCGGGCGGCTGATACTCGCAACTGGCTAAAGGGGGAACGCATCCGCTGAGGATCGGTCAGAGCCAGGGGCTTGCTGTCACTGCCCCTTCTTCGCTCCCGGTCGTCACCGCAGTTCGGGCAACGCGTGGGTAGCCCAGAGACGCCATTCAGGTCTTGGATCTTGGCGGGCGTCATTACGAAGAGCCAGCCGTTCGCTTCGTCTGACGAATCTGGCCGTACCAAACCGACGCCGGGCTCCATTCGGGCGCGCACGAAGACGGCTTCTGCTCCTGCAGAGGTCCATCGGTCTTGCGCCGGGGCCCGATCGCTCGGCCAGAAAATCTTGTACCTGTCGTAAGTGCGCTCTTGCCAGCTCTGATCAGGAACAAGCTCGAGGTCCGGGAGGTCGGGGAGGAGATAATGCCCGCCCCCCTCGTCGGGCGATCCGTAACCCCCGAGGAATGCCTCTCCGCACTGCTGGCACGCCCACAAATCCAGGCAGCGGGCCCCGCAGTCGCATCGAATTCGCGCCTGGTCGAACAGGCGGCCGATACCCCGCCTCTCGCTGCGGTGAGCCTCCTCAACCATGGGGCACGCTGAATTCGAGCACGCGCACCATCCCGGCACTACCGAGAAGAGCATGTGCGCTCGAAGAGGCAGCCCATCCGATGGGGCAAGAGCGATCGCGTCACAGAGCCCCGCCACGACCTGTCTTGCGTCAGAGCGGTCGCCCGCCAGTGCATCCGCGAGCTCGGCGACGGACGTGGCCTCGGGTACCCCGCTACTGGAAGCGGCTCGCAACAGCTTCTCTTTCAGCTTGCCCTGAGCGAGCAGTCTCGCTGCTTCATCCGGGCCCAGAGCATCGCTGGAGGCGAGCCGATCGGCCACGTGCGAATCAAGGCGGGCCTCGGGGAGCTCTTCGGGGACCTGCGGGTTTCCGCCGATGAGCGCGAAGGACTGGCCCGAACAGCCAAAGAACTCCTCCAAGAACTTCCGTCCGGCGTCCTCGTCGTCGCCGAGCGACGCTGACGCGCCGAGCACGCGCAACTGATCACTGTTCGCCTGGAGACCTAGTCGATGCAGCAGCCTCCGAAGAAGCAAGGCGACCTCGGTGCCCGCCGTGCCTTTGTAGAGGTGCAGCTCATCCACGACGAGGTGGAAGACGTTGCTCGGGTTCTCCCCTAGCCACTCACGCGTCTGATCGAAGATCGGGTCCTCGACGGGCCGATTGAGCATGATCGACAACATCGAATAGTTGGAGACCAAGAGGTCCGGCGGCATCCGTTGCATGTCCTCCCGGATCAGCATCTCGGCGCCGAGCGGACGCGGCAGATCGGCGCGATGGTCCTCCTTACCCGCGCGAACGGCTGCCTCCGCGGCGCGGGCCCTGGCGGCCATGGCCCGTAGCTCGGTCTTGACGTCGCCATAGGGCGTTTGTCCGGTGTACCGCCCGAAGTAGAAGCGATGGCCGTGCCGTCGTGCGTCCAACCAGGCCGTCGCGTCCTCGCTATCGAGGGCTCGCCGCAACCGCACTAGTTGGTCTTCCACCAACGCGTTCATCGGGTAGATCACGAGCGCCCGCACTGCTGCAGTCCTTCCGTTCTCCCCGCTGCGCTGATACTCGCGACGAGCCCGAGGAGCATCCCACCACGGCCGGTCCCTGGACCCTTCACCCACCCACCTGCGGGACTCGCGGACTAGAGCGATCAGCGTCGGAAGGAGGAAGCTCTCGGTCTTACCCGACCCGGTTCCCGCGGTCACGACCGGATTTCTCGCGCCGGTCGCTGCCTTAATCGCTTCAAACTGATGGGTATAGAGCTCGTGTCCCTCCATGACCGGCGCGGCAAATTCCGGCGCTTGTGACGTTTCCGTGGGTGAAGTGAGCGGCTGAGGAGGGGCGCACGCCGCTCCGCGCCTAGGGTTCCGGCTTCTCGACGGCTGGAATCGAAGGGAGCGGATGCGGCGTGCGTGGCATAAGGGTATGGGCGG
>JBBPZA010000117.1:0-12740 GCA_038199375.1 Solirubrobacterales bacterium
CGCCACCGCTACGCACTTCGACGGCGACGACCTCGACATCCACTTCGCCAGCGGCGGACCCCGTCACCTCCAACAACACATCGCCGCCGCAATCGCCGACGAACACCCCACCCGGACCCGGCGACCCCGCTAACTCATTACACGCCGGCATTCGCCCGCCCTCCCTCGCGCCTATGTCGGGCCACTCGCCCTGCCGGGTTACTCGCTCCCGTATCGGTCCGAGCGCACCCCGCGGGCCAGGGCGACAGCTCGCAGACGTTTGTTCTAGTCGGCGGGCGCGCGAGCCGCGGTATGCTTTCGAGTGCTGGAGGGCATCTCGCGGGGTTCGCGTCACAGCATGCTGGGGCCGGGCAGCGTCATCTGACTTCCCGTCCGCCTGATCGAAGCGTTTGGAGGTCATTTCGATGTTGCAACATGCTTCTCCGGTCGCAGCCGGCGCCGGCACGATCGAGACAACGGAGGCGGCGGCCCCCGGTGCCCCGCCGAGCGCGGCGCCCGACACCAACCGGCCCTCGTGGCGAGCCGGTCTGGCTCCCTATGCCCGCCCGCGCGTGGCCCGGAGCATGCTCGACATCGCCACGTCCGTCGTGCCCTACGTGGCGCTGTCGACGCTGATGTACCTCGCACTCGACGTCTCCTACCTGCTCGCCCTGGCATTGGCGATCCCGGCGGGAGGCTTCCTCGTCCGAACGTTCATCGTGTTCCACGACTGCGCTCACGGCGCGTTCCTGCCGTCCAAGCGCGCCAACGCCTGGGTCGGCGCGGTGATGGGGCTCCTCGTCTTCGCCCCCTTCGCTCGCTGGCGCCACACCCACGCGATCCATCACGCCACGGCGGGCGACCTGGACCGGCGCGGGACCGGAGACGTGCTCACCATGACCGTCGCGGAGTACCAGGCCGCGAGCTGGCTGCGCCGATTGGGGTATCGGCTGTTCCGAAACCCGCTCGTCATGTTCGGGATCGTGCCGCTCTTCGCGCTGATGCTCCACCCGCGGCTCGTCTCGTTCTCGGCCCGTCCCCGGATCCGGAACAGCGTGATCGGGACGAACATCGCGCTCGCGATAATGGTGGGAGCCCTGTGCTGGCTGGTGGGCTGGCAGGCGTACCTGCTGATCCAGCTACCCACCGCCCTGCTCTCCGGTTCGGTGGGCGTGTGGCTGTTCTACGTCCAGCACCAGTTCGAGGACACCTACTGGCAGAGCGCCGATGACTGGAGCTACGCCGACGCGGCGCTGAACGGGAGCAGCTACCTCAAGCTGCCCAAGCTCCTCCAGTTCTTCACCGGCAACATCGGCCTGCACCACGTACACCATCTGAGCGCTCGCGTACCCAACTACAACCTGCAAGCGGCGCATGACGACAACCCGATCTTCCACCAAGTGCCGCAGATCTCGCTATGGGACGGCCTGCGGGCGGTGCGGCTGAAGCTCTGGGACGAGGATCACCGGCGTCTGGTGACCTTCGCACAGGCGCGCTCGGTCTACCCCTCTTCGTAGAGCGCGTCGGGCGCAAGGTCCGCGCCGCCCGGTCAGATAACCGTGCCAGTCTCGGCGTCGACCTCGACCTTCGCGAAGCCCTCGCGTGTGCGGGCCGCCTCGAACACGTGGCCGCGCACGCTGAGCAGGCCCGCACGTGCGTCGTGGACGCCTTTGCACTGTCGCCCTACTATTTGCTTCGACCGTCTACCGCGCTGCACATGGCGCACGCTCAGGAGCGCTTCCGTGATCGGATTCATCGTCGCCGGCCTCGTCATCGGCCTGCTCGCCCGCCTTCTGCTTCCGGGCCGCCAGAAAATCGGGCTGCTATGGACGCTCGTACTCGGCATCCTGGGATCCGTCGTCGGCGGTGTGATCGCCAACCTCATCGGCAGCGGCGACATCTTCGAGCTCAACGTCATCGGCTTCACGGTTGCCGTCTTGACCGCCGTCGCCCTGCTCGCTGCCGCGGAGCGCTCCGGGCTCGGAGCCGGCGCCGAGCGGAAGCGACTGGACCGCCCGTAGCCATCTCGCCGCTGCCAACACCAACGGGGCCCTGCCGGGCGGCGCGCGTCCCTCGAGGGCCAATTGCCGACGGCCGATCCTCCATCGGCCTTTGCTGTAGAGATCCTCGCGAGTCGCGAGCCCGTCATCATCCGCGGGCGTCAGGGAGGAGCCGGAGGAGTCGGCTCTCTCACGCCCGCTCTTGTCCGCGCTTGCGAGAGTCGGAGTTCGCTCGGCAGCGCGCTCGCGACTCGTCCGTGGCGGGCGTGTGGAGCGGTGAGACGTGCGCTGTCGCTTGTCCACAAGCGACAGAAGGAGAGCTCTTGCTCGGTCCGCCTGCCGCTGTCACGTCGAAAGTGGAAGCCCGCCCAGCCGCGGGCATCCGGGCTGGGGCCTTGACAAGTGAACCTCCAAAGAGCTAAGGCGGGTTCCACGCCATTGGCCGTGAATGGTGTCCAACTGAGCGACGTGGGAGTCGTGATGCGGGCCGCTACTGCCGATACCTGACCTGACGGTCGCTTCCCCTGCCCACCTCAGCCCCCGGCGGGCTGACTAGGCCGATCTTGCCTCCGCCAGTCATCAAGTGGGATTCGAGCACCGGCGGCCCCGGGGTTGGAGTCACGAAAGGTAGGTCAAGATATGTGCGGTCCGCGATGCCGAAGGCTGCTGCTCTTCGCTACGACTTCGTTTGCTGTCCTGGGGCCGGCGGGCTTTGATGCCGCGGCTGGCCCCCCCCGTCCTCTTCCGCCCTGCAGTCCGCCGGCGTTCACGGGCAGCGTCGGAGCTCGCGCTTCCGCATGCGTGCCCACGCCGCCGAGCACGGGTGATCTACGAGGCCCTCGGGGTCGGCGTGGGATCACTGGCAAGACAGGTGCCGTCGGCAGGACCGGAGCGGCAGGAAAGATTGGCTTGACCGGCCCTGCGGGTCCGCAGGGTCTGCAAGGTGTCGAGGGAGTTACCGGCGCCACGGGCTCGACAGGGGCCACTGGCTCGCAAGGAGCCACCGGAGCTGCCGGCCCGCAAGGGACTGCTGGAGCCGATGGTGCTGCAGGGCCGGCGGGTCCAACAGGCCCAGCTGGGGCGACGGGCGCTGCGGGTCCACAGGGTCTGCAAGGTGTTCAGGGTGTTACCGGCGCCGCGGGTTCGACAGGCGCCACCGGCTCGCAAGGAGCCGACGGCGCCGCGGGTCCGACGGGGGCCACAGGCCCGCAAGGACCCACCGGAGCCACCGGAGCCGACGGCCCGCGGGGGCCCGCCGGAGCCGACGGCGCTGCAGGGCCGACCGGTCCAACAGGCGCAACTGGAGCAACGGGCCCGACCGGCTCGAACGGACTGTCCGAGTACGCCTACGTCTACAACCTCGGCGCAGAGACCGTGGCGCTCGAAGCCGACGTCTCCTTCGATACCAATGGCGTTCTGACCCCCGGTATCACCCACGCCCCCGGCACCGCCGGGATCGCGTTCGTGAATGCCGGTACCTACAAGGTCACCTTCTCGGTGTCAGGTGTCGAGCCGAGCCAGTTTGCGCTGTTCGTCAACGGAGCCCTAGTTCCCGGCACGGTCTACGGGTCTGGCGCCGGCACCCAGCAGAACACTGGACAGGTGATCGTCACCCTCGGGGCCGGCGATGTTCTGAGGCTCAGAAATCACACGTCGAGCGCGGCGGTAACCCTCCAGACGCTCGCCGGAGGAACCCAGGCGAACGCCAACGCTTCCGTCGCCATCGAAAAGCTCAGCTAGCCCGTCTGCGCTCGACCCGACTCGAGAAAGGCCCACCGCCTATGCAGTCCCTACATGACCCGAACCCGAATATGAGCCCTCAACGTCCGGCGGCACCCAGCCGATGGCTTGGCCGCTCGTTGGTCGCCGGCGTCCTGGTCGCCGCGAGTCTCGCTGTCACCGCATGCGGCTCGTCGCAATCGCCCACCATCCTCAACACCGAGAAGGTCGAGCGGGCTATCGAGAAAAGCAGCTTGGCACAGCGCGGAAAACGCGCCCAGGTGAGCTGCCCGTCGGGTGTTCAGCAGACAAAAGGACTGGTGTTCTCCTGCACAGCGGTCGTCCGTGGCGACAGCACGCAGTTCGTAGTTACCCAACTGGACGGATCCGGTCGCGTTCACTACGAAGCTCGCTGATGGCCGCGATCGCAGACCTCCCGGCCGCATCCGTAGGTGGGTCACGTGCGCCCCGGCGCACGGCCCGCGCGCGGCTGAGGGTGTTGACGGGCATCGCGGCGGTGGCCGCCACGACGGCCGGAGGAGTCGCGCCGTCTGCCAGCGCCGGAGAACCGCCGGTCGTGAAGCCGGCGCAAGAGCTCGCCATGCTGCTCACAGCGCACAAGGTGTTCTCGTCCCTCGACGCTCGCCCGTCGAGGAGAAGCACCATCCGGGCGTGGCGGCCGATCACCGGCGGGCAGACGGTCCTCCCCGTCGTTGGCCGCACCACCACCGCGGATGGCGCTCGCTGGCTGCGCGTCATGATCCCGGGGCGCCCAAACGGGATGAAGGGCTGGATCGCGGAGCGGGGGACCGTGCTGACGACGACGGGCTGGCATATTGTGGTCAGGACGTCCAGTCGTCAAGTTCGCGTGTATCGCAAAGGCCGCCTCCTACGGTCCTTCGCAGCGATCGTGGGCAAGCCCTCGACACCCACTCCGCACGGGCAGTTCTTCGTCGAGGAAAGCGTACGCATGCCCCCGGGTAGCGCCGGGGCGCCGTTCGCCCTCGCCCTGAGCGCCCGCTCCAACGTGTTACAGGAGTTCGAGGGCGGTCCGGGACAGACCGCCATACACGGCGTGGCGAACATCGGCGGCACACTCGGGACCGCGGTTTCCTCTGGCTGCGTGCGTCTCGCCAATCAAACCACTCGCTGGCTGGCCGCGCGCATTGCGCCGGGCGTGCCAGTGACCATCACGCCTTAGGAGTGTGATGGGCAATGGGTAGGTGTGCGGCCCGGCGTGCCAGGCCGCACTGCTCTTGACTCCGCGTCTGGCCGCCACGAAACCGTCGGCGCAGCAGGCACTTCAACCCACAAGCTCAGCCCGGGCTCCCACCCAAACGCGAGGAGACCCCGAAAAACGTCTCTTTGCCGCTGATCCGCGGCGAGCCGTCGGCCCGCACGCTAGCCATCGTCTTGTGGACCGGGCATCGAGATGGAGACGCACGCGCGCCGCGAAGTCAGGCACGGAGTCCACGATCTGCTGCCAGCGAGCCATACCGAGATCCTATGTGCGGTCAGGATGCCTTCGGCGCTTCCGCTCCGCGCGACGAGCGGGCGCCTCACGCCCTTCGCGGCAGACGCCCGGATGGGACGACGAGTGGGCATCTCCGCCGGGCCCGAGCTCGTCCCCGCTTTCTACGAGAGCGAGCGTGTCCGTTCGCCCTGTTACGTGTTCGAACGTCCGGAAGAGGTCGCTAAGCGACGACCGGAACGGGCCGCTCGATGGCCGGTCGCTGCGCGAAGCTCGGATGGGCCTGATCGAGGTACCACCCGAACGAGCGGTCGATCAGGGGCTGCGAGGAGCCCATCGCGCGCAGCGCGAGCGTGAGCATCCGCGGGGGCAGCGCGGGGATGACGCGCTGGAGGCGGAGCGCGAGGCCGAAGGCGCGGGCGTGGGCCGCGCTGAAGGCCGCATAGCGCCGCAGGGCCTCTTCCGGGCGGCGCTCCCCCGCGAGCGCAGCCCCGAGCTCGCGGCCGCAGGCGATCCCGAAGTAAAACGCGGTACGGATTCCCTCGCCCGAGAGGGCGAAGCAGTGCCCGGCGCTGTCGCCCACGTAGAAGACCCCGTCCTGGGCCGCCGGTCGAAGCCGGTGGGGGAACCAGTTGCCCTGGTAGCGGACGGGGTCGACCTCGAGCCGTCGCGCCAGTGCGACGGTCGGCTCCTTGACCTGGCGGCGCGGGTCGTAGGAGCCCACGCCGACCCGCGCTTCTCCCCCGGCGGGAACCCGCCATCCGTAACCCCGGCGGACGATCGAGCGCTCGACCCACACGTCCAGGGCGTCGTCGGAGCCCGTCACGTGCGGATGGACCTCGAGGCCTCGCGACAGCGGCGCGTCGGGCGGCTGGTAGTGGCGCGACGCGAGCACCCGCTTCCAGCCGAGCGCGTCGACGACGAAGCGGGCGTGGAGCGTGCCCCGGTCGGTGCGGACCGTGAGGCCCTCGGCAGGCGGAGAAGACCCCCCGTTGGCAGCCGCGCCGTCCACCCCACGCCCCTCGACCGTAGCGGTCTCGAAGCGCGCCTCCCCGCACTGCTCCCAGAGCAGCTCGCAGAGCTCGCGGTAGTCGAAGGCCGCCCAGCTCCAGGGCAGGCGGTAGCGGACGCCGCCGTGCGGGGTGGTGAAGGTCATGAACGGAAGCTCCTGGCGGATCGAGCGCTCGACGCCCATCGCGTGCAGCCACGGGGTCGGCGCCGCGCACGCCGACGTCGCCCGCTCGCCGATCTCGTAGCGGTCGACGACGAGAACGTCTGCTCGGGCGCCCGCGAGCTCACGCGCGACCGCGAGGCCGGCGAAGCTCGCGCCGCAGACAAGCACGTCGACGCGCGTCCCGTCGAGCGAGGTGCGCGCCGGGCCGCGCTTGGTCGCCCGCCGGGTCATCGAGGCGCCACCAGCGAGCGCACCGCCGTCGGACCGACCTCCCAGGGGGCAAGCCCCGCCCTCCTGCCCAGGACGTCGAAGCCGATGGCCTCGATCCGGTCGAGCACGCGGACGTAGACGGCCCGGGCCATCCGCATGCCTGGCCGCACCTGGGGCAGCGCACCGTCGACGGCGGCGCTCGTGTCGGCGAACAGCCTCCGCGCGCGGGAGACCTCCTCGGCGAGCAGCGCGCGCACGCCCTCGGTGGCGCGGGGCCGCGCGAGGTCCTCGTCGTCGACCGCGAAGCGCTCGCGGGCATCACGGGGCAGGTACACGCGGTCGAGATCGTAGTCCTCGCGCACGTCGCGGATGAAGTTCGTGAGCTGGAAGGCGACGCCCAGGTGAACGAACGCGCCGTGCAGCTCCGGCGGCGCGCCGAGGAGGGGGGCCATGATCGCCCCCACCGAGCCGGCGCTGCCGCGCATGTAGACGTCGAGCTCGGACCGGGTCGCAATCCGCACCGGGCCGCAATCCACCCGCATGGAGCGCATGTAGGCGCGCAGCTCGGATTCGATCGGCAGGCCGTAGCGGTCGGCGGCGTCGACCAGCGCCGCGATCACGGGATGGTTCGATCGCCCGCGCGCCAGACCGTCCTCCAACGCGGCCTGCCAGCTGTCCAACGCCGAGCGCCGAGCCTCCGGAGTCGGTGGCCGGCTCGGCCCGTCGACGAGCTCGTCCGCCCCGCGGACGAAGCCGTACAGCGCATGGACAGCCGGCTGGAGGTGCCGGGGAAGCCGGCGGGTCGCCCAGTAGTAGGTCGGGTCGTGGCGTCGCTGCATGCGGCGACAGGCGCGGTAGGCGGCGTCGAGCTGGGCAGGGGTTCCCTCCCTCACCGCCGGACGGGTTTGCGATGCTGGCGCTGTGGTCAAGGACTCAAGCATGGCATCCATCCTCGACAGGCAGATGATCTTCGTCACCGGCAAGGGCGGCGTGGGCAAGAGTACGGTCGCCGGGGCGCTCGGGATCGCCGCGGCCGCGCGGGGGCGCCGGACCATCGTCTGCGAGGTCGGCGCGCAGGATCGCCTCGCGCGCGCCTTTGGCCGCGACGGCGCCCACGGCGAGGAGATCGAGCTCGCACAGGGGCTCTCGTCGACCTCCATCGACCCCCACGCGGCCCTGGGCGAGTGGCTTGCCAGCCAGCTGGGGTCGCGCGCGATCGCCCGGCCCCTCCTGAACTCGACCACCTTCCAGTACTTCGTCGCCGCCGCCCCGGGGGCGCGGGAGATCGTGACCATGGCGAAGGTGTGGGAGCTCGTCCAGTCCGAGCGCTGGCGAAAGCAGGCCCGCGGCTACGAGCTCGCCATCGTGGACGCTCCCGCCTCCGGCCACGGCGTGGGCATGCTCATGACCGCCAGGACCGTGGCCGACGCCGCGCGCGTAGGGCCGATCGCCGGCCAGGCCAACCGGGTGCGCGAGCTGCTCGAGGACCCGAAGCGCTCGGGCTACGTCGCGGTGGCCCTCGCCGAGGAGATGCCCGTCACCGAGACGATCGAGCTCCAGGCCCGCCTGCACGAGCAGCTCGGCCGCGAGATCGAGGCCATCGTGGTCAACGGCGTCTACCGTCGCCGCTTCACCAAGGCCGATGTCGACCGTGTCCTCGCGACCGCCGGCCGGGACGGGCCGCTCGGCCGCGCCGCCGCGCGTGCCGCGAGCTTCGAGTCGCGCCGCGCGAGCGATCAGCAGGCCCAGCTGCGCCGGCTGCGAAAAGCGGCCGAGGGAGAGGTCGTCACCCTCCCCTATCTCTTCGAGGCCGAGCTCGACCGCGATGACCTCGAGGGCCTCGCGGCCGAGCTGGGGCGCAAGCTCTAGCCCGAATCGCTTCGGGCGCTCAGCCACGCAGCTCGGTCATCCCCTCCACCCGGCTCTTGACGGGCGCGTAGCCGAGCTCCAGGCGCCTTTGAGATGTCGAGCGTGCACTCCTGCGAGGAGACCCAGACGACGAACCGGGTGAGCGGCGGGGTGTTGTCGCGGCCGGTCGCCCGCCACACAGCCTCGATCACACGCGCCGCCCGCGTGGAAAGCCGCCTCGCAACCCCTCGCGCCCGCGCGCACGCTACCCCGGCTTACGCCGGGGCGAAGAGGTCGTCCATCGCGAGCGCGAAGCCGGGGAGTTGCGGCGAGGTCAGGACGTCGCCCGGCGTGAGCTCGAGCGCCACGTCGAAGGCGTCCCCGTCCGGCGACGAGCGCCTGAAGGCGAGGAGCGTCTCAGAGCGGTCGTCGACGAGCCAGAGCTCGGGCAGGCCGCCGCGCTCATAGGCGGCCTTCTTGGCGCCGACGTCGTAGCGCCAAGTGCCGGGCGAGCGGATTTCCACGCAGAGGTCCGGCACGCGCGCCAGCCGCTGATGCAGATCCGCGGGCCGGTTGCGCTCGGCCACATAGACGATGTCCGGACCGAAGACGTTGAAGTCGTCTAGGACAACATCCGTCGGAAACATGACGAGACCCCGTCCCTCTCCAGCGGAGGACCAATTGAAGAGCGCCGCAGAAAGCCGCACCTGGAGGATGCCGTGGATCGGTCTGGGCTCATTCACGACCAGCTCGCCCTCCACGAGCTGCATGCGGTCGCCTTCGACCGTGACGGCGTAATAGGCCTCGACGGTCATTCGCGTCTTCGTCGCCATACACCTGGACAATAGGTCAGTGAGCACCCGAATTCGCCCCCCTACTGACAGGCCGCTCGCCAATGCCCGGCCAACGGCCGCGCCCTGACCAGCGTCCCTTACTCGATCCCCAACCGGTCGAGCAGCGCGTCGTCGGCCCGCCAGCGCCGGCGTACGCGGACCGTGAGCTCGAGGTGGACCTTCCGGCCGAGCTCGCGCTCGAGCTCCCGGCGCGCCGCGACCCCGATCGCCTTGACCATGCGGCCGCCCGCGCCGATCACTATGCCCTTCTGGGATTCGGTCTCCGTCCAAACGTTGGCGTGGATCGCGGTGAGGTCGTCGCGGTCCTCCTCGATCTCGGCGACCTCGACCTCGACCGCGTGGGGCAGCTCCTGGAAGGTCCGGGCCAGCACCTGCTCGCGGATGAGCTCTGAGAGGAGCACCTCGCGCGCCATGTCCGTCCGGTCCTCGGGTGGGTAGTAGAGCGGGCCCTCGGGGACCAGCGAGACCAGATGCTCGACCAGAGCCGGCACGCCCGTGCCCCGCCGGGCGGAGATCGGAAATATCTCCCCCTCGAGCTCCGCCTCGTCAGTCAGGTCGGCGAAGCCCTGGAGCGCCTCCGCCACCGCGGCCCGGCCGAGGCGGTCGACCTTGTTGACCGCGACGGCGACGGGACCCGGCGAGCCCGCCAGCGCCCGCGCGATCCATCGGTCGCCCGGTCCCGGACCCTGCTCGCCGTTGACCACCAGGAGCGCGGCGTCGCATTCACCGAGCTCCTGCTCGACCCGTCGCTGCATGCGATCGGTCAGGGCGTCGCGCGGGCGCTGGACCCCGGGGAGGTCGACCAGGATCAGCTGCCAATCGGTTCCCGTGGCCACGCCGCGGATCGCCCGCCGGGTCGTCTGGGGCTTGTCGGAGACGATCGCCACCTTGGCGCCGACGATCGCGTTGACCAATGTCGACTTGCCGACGTTGGGCCGGCCGGCGAGCGCGACGAAGCCGCTGCGGGTCACCGCCAGCCGAGGATCTCGCGCTGGAGTGCGAGCATTTCGCCGTCGTCTGACTCGTGGTCCATGCCGGTGAGGTGCAGCGCGCCGTGGAGCACCGCCTCGCGCTCGTCGGCGGTGTGAGCGGGGCAGATCAGGATGTCGCCGAGCTCGCGCGGGCCCGGCGCGCCGTCGACCCCGTCGACCGGGAACGAGAGGACGTCGGTGGGCGCGTCGATTCCGCGATGGGAGCGGTTGACCTCGCGCATGCGCTCGGCCTCAACGAACTCGACCGCCACATGACCCTCCTCGAGGCCGCCGGAGGCGAGCGCGACGGAGCACAGCGCCTCGAGCTCGCCGGCGGTGACGGCCTCGCGCGCAAGCTCCAGGCCGATCACCTCGACGTCAAGCACGCCGCGGCGGCGCCGCGCGAAGCTCGGGCGCCAGGCGCTGCCCAGCCTCGTCGTAGGCGGCGACGATGCGCTGGACCAGCTTGTGGCGGACGACGTCCTCCCCACCGAAGCGGATGAAGTCGATGTCGTCGAGCCCCTCGAGGATCTCGGCGATCACGACCAGGCCCGAGCGCTGCTCTCGGGGAAGGTCGATCTGGGTGATGTCGCCCGTGACCACCATCCTGGAGTTGAAGCCAAGGCGGGTGAGGAACATCTTCATCTGCTCAGGCGAGGTGTTCTGGGCCTCGTCGAGGATGACGAAGGAGTCGTTGAGCGTGTTGTGGGTGACGAGGAAGTCCTCAGTCAGGTAAAGGGAGTCTGCGGCTGCGACCTGGATGCAGACTGTCTCCGCTTCGCCCGCCGGCTCGATCGCTTCCACGAACCGCATCGGCCGTCCCCCGCCATACGCTCGGTAGCGGGCCCGCTTGCGCTCGAGCCGGAACGGCTCGATCCCACTCGGCAGCCGGATGTCCAGAACGAACGCGTCCGAGCGGTGAGGCACCGCTTTCCCATTGACCCTTCCGGGAGATCGCCCGACCGCGGCGCGCGTACGTGAGTAGGCGACCCCTCCAAGCGAGCGAACCAGAAACGTGACGTCGTCCCGGAGGCGTTGGGAGCACGTCGTGTACTGGATTCGACAGGTACGCGCCCGCTGTGCGACCGGCCCGCCGTCGCTGTCGAGGAGCCCTTGCAGTACGGCCAGGCGGGCGGCGGAGTCGTTGTACAGGTATGCGTCGGGCACGAACTTCGTGCTGGAGCGCGTGCCGGCAAGGCCGAGCTCGCGCAGCGTGACGGTAACCGGATTGGCGACGATCACGCCGCCACGGTGTCCGGCTGCGTGGCGCAGGACGTAGTCCACTGGGCTCTTGCGAACCAACTCGATGCCGTCGAGCGCGTCCTCCAGAGCCACAGCCAGCTCGTCGTCCGCCGTCGAAAAGCTGGGAGTCGCTTTCGTTGTCAGGCATCCATCGCCGAGCAGCAGGCCAAGCGCGTACGGGTCCATCGGAACTGGCCGCGGCTCAAACTCGACCGGTGCCCGGACGAGCGGCAGCTCGAAGCGATGCTGGTGCGCCTGCCGCAGGCGTCCCATCATCTCGCGCGTCTCGAGGATGCGGCCCGGCTTGCCGCGCCTGCGGTCGTCGGGCGTCGCGACGCTCCAGAGATGCTCCGGACAGCAGAGCGTCGAGGCGCCGTCCTGGGCTCGCACCCGGAAGACCTCCTTCCGTCCTTGCGGGTAGACCCCGAGGACCGGCGTGGGTAGTCCGTCGGATCCGATGATGAGATCGCCGACACGCAAGCTCCCGATGGGCCGAAGGCCGTAAGGCGTGACAACAGGAGTGGACTCCGGCTGCGCGCGGCCGCGCATGAAGGCCAGCGGCGCGACCTCGATGACGCCGCGGTCGAGGTGCTGGGCAACGCGCTCGGGGTCGAGCATGTCGCGCAGCGCGTCGAATAGCGGGCGCAGATAGGGGTCGACCTTGGCCATGACGTCGCCCGGCAGGAAGCCAAGGCGCTCGCCGGCCTCGACCGCCGGACGGGTGAGGATGATGCGGTTGACTTCCCGCCGCGACAGCGCCGCGGCGGCCATGGCCACCGCCAGAAAGGTCTTGCCGGTCCCGGCCGGGCCGATCCCGAAGGAGATGGTGTTGCGCCGGATGGAGTCGACGTAGCGCTTCTGGTTGACGGTCTTGGGCGCGACCTTGGTATTGCGGTGGCGCCAGACGACGTCCTCGAGGATCTCGGCCGGCGAGCGATGCTGGTCAAGCGCGCCGGTGACCGCCTCAATCGTCCCCGGCCCGATCGTGTGGCCCTGGGCGACGAGGTCCGCAAGCTCGCGGATGACCTGCTCGCCGGCCTGCACGCCCGGCTCGTCGCCGTCGAGGGTGACCACGTTTCCGCGCAGGAACACCGCTGCATCGAGGTGGCCCTCGAGCGCACGCAGGACGGTGTCCTCGCTGCCCGCAAGCTCGGCGGCGACGTCGTTGGCCAGCTCGATCCTCCGACGCATCAGCCCTGGAGGGCCTCCCGGACCTTGCCCGAGACGCGCCGGCCGTCGGCGCGGGCACCGACCTGCGCCATGACCCGGCCC
>JBBPZA010000118.1:0-19970 GCA_038199375.1 Solirubrobacterales bacterium
GGGCCTGATGGTCGCGAGCAGTCGTTGTCGGCGCGGGCGGGGTGGGATGCGCAGTTCGCGCCGCCCAAGAGCGTGTCGGTGCTCTGGGCGGTCGGCGACCCCAGCGTCAGCACCGAGGTGGAGCGGGCGATCGACGAGGGGGTGGCGGCGGCGTTTCGTTATCTCCAGGACCACGCGGTGTTCACCCGGGTGGGGGCGGGTGGCGCGCAACGGGTCCGCGGGGACGGGCTGGTCGCGGCGACCTATCGGCATGACACGTCGCGGTCGGGAGATCCGCAGTACCACGTTCATGGCGTCGTCGCGAACCTGACCTATGCGCAGGGGCGCTGGTTGCGCCTTGATGAGCATGCGCTCAACGTGCATCGCGGGGCGGCTGACAGGGTGTTTCAGGCGCAGTTGCGTGCTGAGCTGACCGAGCGACTCGGCCTGGCGTGGGTTGCGGGGCGGACGGAGGGGACGTTCGAGGTTCAGGGTGTTTCGCGGGCGGTGATCGATGAGCACTCCCAGCGCCGCGCGCAGATCCTCGACCGCGTCGGCGTCGACGCGTCGCCGAACGCCAAGGCGGCCGCCGCGCTGGACACTCGCTCGGCGAAGGCCGCGCCGCAGGATCTCGAGGGGTTGCGGGCGGGGTGGCGGGCGCGGGCGGCCGAGCACGGCCTCGGACGCGAGGAGATCGTTGGGTTGGTCGATCGGGCGGATCGCGCCGTCGCCGCGCCTGCCGCCGAGCTCGGGGACCGTCTGGCCGGCCGGGAGGGCCTGACCAGGGGCCGCTCGATCTTCGAGCGCCGCCACGTCGTCGCCGACCTGGCCGCCGGCGTGCCGGCCGGCGTGCACTACCCGGATCTCGAAGCGGCGGCCCGCGCGTTCCTCGAGCGCGCCGATGTCGAGCTGGTCGAGCCCGCCGAGCAGACGGGCCGGCGGGCGCTCGCGGTGGGTGACCGCTACAGCACCCGCGAGCTGATCGACCTCGAGCGCTCGATGATCGAACGAGCGCAGCGTGGCATCCACGCCAACGTCGCCCGCGTCGACCGCGAAACAGTCGACCAGGTGCTGGAGGTGCGGCCGGAGCTGGCGGGCGAGCAGGCCGACATGGTCCGCTGGCTGACGACGTCGGGCCGCCGCATCGATGTCGTGCGCGCCGGCCCCGGTACCGGAAAGACTCACGCATTGGATGCCGCCCGCGCGGCGTGGCAGGGCGCCGGCCTGCGAGTGCTTGGCACGGCGCTCTCGGCGCGCGCGGCGGGCGAGCTCGAGGCCCACTCGGGGATCCCCAGCGCGACTATCGCCCAGCTACGCGCAGACGCCCAACGTGGCCACGGCCTACCCCGCGGGTGCGTTCTCGTCGTTGATGAGGCGGGCATGGTGGGCACCCGCGACCTCGCAGCGCTCGTGCGCGGCGCCGAGCGGGGCGAGTCCAAGCTCGTGCTGGTCGGCGATACGCGTCAGCTGCCCGAGATCGAGGCCGGCGGCGCCCTACGTTCGCTCGCTGAAAGGCTCGGCGCGGCCGAGCTGCACCGTATCCGTCGCCAGCAGGAGCCCTGGGACCGCGAAGCCATCGGAGCTTTCCACCGCGGCGACCATGACCGTTGGCTGGGCGCCCAAATCGAACACGGCCGGGTGACGGTTAGCGCGACCGCGCCCCAGGCGCAGCGCGCTGTGGTCGACGGGTGGTTCGCCGATGCCCGCGAGCGGGGGATGGAGGCGACGGTCATGTTGGCCGACCGTCGCGAGACGGTGCGTGACCTCAATCGTCTGGCCCGCGAGCGATTACGCGACCACGGCCAGCTCGGCCAGCGCGAGCTCCACGCGGCCGGCCGCGCGTTTTGCGGAGGGCGAACGGGTGCTGGCGCTGCGAAACCACCGCGGCCTCGGACTCCGCAACGGCGACCGTGCCGCCGTCGTCGAGGTGGCAGACGACCGCACGCTCACCGTGCGCCTCGACCGCAACGACCAGCGAGACGTGCGCATCCCGACCGACTATCTCGAGGCCGGCCACCTCGACCACGGCTACGCCGCCACCGTCCACAAGACCCAAGGCGCCACTATCGACACCGTCCACTACCTCGGCTCCGACCACACCTCACAGGAGGCGGCGCTGGTCGCCGGGTCCCGCCACCGCCATGACTTCCGCCTCTACGTCGTCGACGCTGAGTTGCCCGGACCGACGTCACCGGACCGCGGCGCTCATCCTCGGTGGCGACAGGAGCTCGAGCGGCGCCTCGGTCGCAGTCGCGCCAAGGAGTTCGCGATAGCTGTCCAGCAGCGCGCGAGCCGGCTGCGCGACCGATCCACCGCAGAGCTGCGCCAGGAAGCCGACCAGCTCGGTCCTGCGCTTGAGCGCTATGCCAACGAAGCGCAGGACGTCGACTACGCCCGAGGCCAGATCCAGCGCGCCCATCAGGCAGCGACGGCCGCGCACCAGAACGCCAAGGTCACCGGCGACCGGCGCGACCGCCGCCACGCACGAGCGCTCGACCAGGCCGCTCGCGAGCACGCCGCCCAACGTCCAAGGATCGACGCCGCCGAGCAGGCTCTCGAGGACCGCTACGGGCCCGCCGCGCGCGAGCACGCCGCCCGCCAAGCCGAACTCGAGCGCCGCAACCTCAACCCCCACGCAGAACGCGCCATCGCCGCCCGCCACGACCCCGACCTCCAGGCCGCGCTCGAAGACCAACACGGCCCCAGACCACCCGGCCTCGCCGAACGCCACGCCTGGGACACCACCGCCGCCCGCGCGCTCAGAAGCCCCGGGCTCCCCACGGCCCCCGGCCCCGAGCCCGACGCCCCCGACGCGACTCCTACCCGCGAGTGGGCGCTGCCCGAGCCGCCCGAACTACCCGTCCCCGAGCCCGACGTGGGCTTTGACTTCGGCCTCTAGCGCCACCCCATGAGCCCCGAACATGTCCGGACCGCAAAAGGGGGTGCAGATCGAGGCCCCGATGCCCTCTAAGCACCTAGAGCCTATGCCCAACGCCTCCCAACACATCCATCGCGACCCCCTCGACCCACCGCCCCCAGGTACAAACGGGGTTCGCGAGCTGCTTGCCGCAGAAGAAGTCGCCCAGCTCCTCGGCATGAGTCTTGACTGGGTCTACGCGCAGACCCGCAAGGGTCGCATCCCACACATCCGGCTCGGGCGCTCCGTCCGCTACCGCCGGCAAGCCATCTTCGACTGGCTTGAGAAGAAGGAACAACACATCGTCTAGGGAGCTCTGTCCCGTTCCAAGAACCACGGCACGGGAGGGCTGCCATGACGCGCAAGTATGTTCACGTACCGAGGCTCGAGAGCAAGAGAGCATCCGAGTAGCGAATACCGTCGATCGAGTTAGTGGGGATGAGGGGGAGGCGATGGCGAAGCGCAGCTACGGGACGGGCCACCTACACGAGAAGCACGGCTCCTGGTACGGCCAGGGCCGTCGTTCGGACGGCAGCCAGTTCAACCGCAAGCTCGGCCCAGGAGGGCGCAATGGTCTAAGCAAGAAGGAGGCCGAAAGGGCGCTCCGAGCGATTCTCGCGGACGAGTCCGCGTCAATCCGGGCGACCGCCCGGACATCGGTCGAGGACCTCGGTAGTCGCCTCATCGTGCGACTCGAGGCGCGCGGACGTAAGACTTCACACGTCAGGGGCGCTCGCAGCCACCTGCGCGTGCATATCGAGCCCTACTTCGTCCGCCAGGAACTCGCCGTCGAGCAGGTCGACGAGACCGAAGTCGCACGCTTCGTCGCCATCCTGCGCCGCCGCGGCTTAAACCCCAAGACCGTCCACAACATCGTGGCGACGCTGCACGCGATGTTCGCGCTCGCAGTCCGGGACAAGCTCGTCGTAGCCAATCCGGTGGACCTCAGCGCAGTCCCGGCCTCCTCGAACTCCAGTCGCAGGATTCGGTTCCTGACTCTGGCCGAGCTCGAGGCGCTCCTCCGCGCCGAGCCAGACCCGATGACGGACTGGTGGCCGCGCGACCGGAGCATGTGGCTGGTCGCCGCGATGACCGGCCTGCGCCTAGGCGAGCTGCTCGGACTGCGCTGGTGCGACGTCGATTGGACCGCCATGCGGCTGCGCGTGAGCGAGAACATGGTCCACGGTGAGTCAGCGACCCCGAAGTCCGGCAAGAGCCGCAGTGTCCCGATGACTGATCGCGTGGGCCGCGAGCTAGAGCTCCATTTCCAGCGATGCCTCGACTTCCAGGCCGACGAAGAGCTCGTCTTCGGTCGACTCGACGGCGGGCGCCAGCTGCCGGCCGCGCCGCTTAAGCGCTTCAAGCGCGCGCTGAAGCGAGCCGGCCTGGCCAGTACCCACGTAATCCACGATCTGCGTCACACCTTCGGGACGACGTGCGCGGCATCGGGAATCTCGATGCGCACGGTCCAGGAATGGATGGGCCACGCCGACTTCCAGACGACATTGATCTACGCGGCTTATGCCCCGGCGACACATGAGCGCGAGTGGATCGGACGCGCCTTCGCCGAATACGACACTGCGGAAGGGCGGGAAGCAAATGGAAAGCAATCTCCCGCCAACTCAGACCAAGAGGAACAGCGTGGAACCGCCCGCTAAAGCGAAATAACGAGTCCAGCCCCCCTCAGTGGTTGGGTTCGATTCCCGTATCCCGCTTCAGCGGGTTTATGACCGCTCCCCAACCTTGCCTTCTTGCGGCCAGTTCACCATGCAGGGCCGTTTCTCCGATTCGACCCCGAACCTCACCGAGAGCGGGAACGTCTGATCGACGCCGATACACCGCGAATCGCCGCGATGACGCGCACGCTGGGCCCAGAGCGGGTGCCGCCCGGCTTAGCGCTCGTGGCCAGTCGCGGCGCCCTTCGTGCTCGGGCTCATCGCCAAAGCGGGCGTCTCGGCGCTCTAGACTCGGAGCGGTGGAGGTCAGGCTTCTGAGGTCAGTCGCGCTGCCGGGTCTCGCCGCCGGCGCGTGGTGGCTGATCAGACACAGATCCTCGCCGGCCGTGCGAGCGTGGCGTCCAGGCCGGGGGGAGCGCTATGAGGCGGGTGAGCTTTCGGTGCGGATGTTCGGAAAGGGCGAGCGCGCCGTCGTCCTCCTTCACGGGATCACCGCTTCGGGCGACGTCTACGGCGCCGGGTGGGAAGGGCTCGCCTCCACCGGCCGCGTCGTGGTTCCCGACCTGCTGGGCTTCGGGCGCTCGCTGGACGAGCGCCGGGGCGACTTCTCGCTGGACGCGCACCTCGCCGCGCTGGACGGCATGCTGGCCGTACTGAGCCTCGACTCGACCCCGGTCACCGTCGTCGGCCACTCGCTCGGGGCTCTGCTCGCCTTGCACTGGGCGGCTCGCGGCGAGCGCGTCGAGAAGGTCGTCGCCTTCTGCGCTCCGCTCTATCGCGACCCCGCGGAGGCCGACGCGCGCATCCGCGCGATCGGCCCGCTGGAGCGCCTCTTCGCGCTGGAGGGGCCGGCCGCCGCCGCGGCCTGCGCCTGGATGTGTGAGCACCGCAGCACGGCTCAGTGGCTGTCCGTGGCGCTGGAGCCGCGCTGGCCGGTGCCGATTGCCCGGATGGGCGTCCGCCACACATGGCCGTCTTACCTGGGGGCGATGAACGGAGTCATCCGCCGCGGCGGATGGGAGAGCTCACTGACCACGCTCGAGGCTGCCGGGACTCCCGTCGTGCTCGCCGAAGGCGTCCGCGACCCCGTTCCCGTCCCCGGCCGGGCGGCGGCCCTGGCGACGCTCCACGCCAATGTCGACTACGTGCAGCATCCAACCGCCGACCACGAGCTGCCGATCACCGATCCCGAGTGGTGCGTCCGCCTCGCTCGTGGCGCGGTGCCGGCAGCGCGGGCGTCCCCGCGTGATCGCTCGGGTTAAGTACGGGTGTGGCCCCGCAGTACGCGCGGATGGCTCTGAGGGAGGGCGATGGGAGGATGGGGTCAACGTGTCCGAGCGCGCCCGAAACCCCAGAGGCGCCGCCACCCCACGCGCGACCTCAGCCGCCGGCTGCCGCTGGTCAAGTGGCTCCTGGCCATCCGCACTACCTCGTGCTCCTCTTCCTCTACCTCGGGCGCTCTTCGTCGTCGTCTTTCCGTGTTCGCGATCCTCTTCACGGGCCGCTTCCCGCGCGGCGCGTTCGAGTACCTGGTCGGGGTCGGGACGATCGAGATCGAGCCGGAATAGGCTTCGCGCACCATGGCGTCAGAACCCGCAGTCACGCGCCGGCGAGTGCTCATCGCCGGCGGCGGCGTTGCCGGCCTCGAGCTCATGCTCGCCCTGCGCGATCTCGCGCGCGACCAGGTCGAGGTCACCGTGCTCTCCGCGGACGAGGAGCTCGTCTACCGGCCGCTGTCGGTCGCCGAGCCCTTCGAGCTCGGTGCGGTCCGACGCTACTCGGCAGCCGCCCTCTGCGAGCAGCACGGGGCGACGTTCGCTCTGGGCCGCCTGCGCAGCGTGGACGTCGACCGGCGCCTTGCCGTCACCGATGCCGGCGACCAGCGCTACGACGAGCTCGTGGTGGCGCTCGGCGCCGATCGGCTATCGGTCTTTCCCGACGCGCTGACCTTCATCGACCAGCGCAGCACCCCCGGGTACCGTGAGCTCCTCGACCACGTCGCAGACGGCAGCGTTGGCAGCATCGCCTTCCTGGTGCCGCCCGGCGTCGTGTGGCCGTTCCCGCTCTACGAGCTCGCGCTCATGACCAGCGCCTTCGCGGCCGACCGAGGCCGTACGGTGAAGCTCAGGCTCGCGACGCCCGCGTCCGCGCCGCTCGCTCTCTTCGGCGACCGCGCGCGTGACGCGATGAACGAGCTGTTGACCGAGCGCGGCATCGAGGTCCACGCCGGCTACGACGTCCGTACCACCGGAGACGGACGGGTCCTGCTCGAGCCCAACGGCCCGAGCCTCCAGCCCGATCGCCTGGTCGCGCTGCCGCGGCTCGCGGGGCCGCGCGTGGGAGGCCTGCCCCACGACGCCGACCGGTTCATTCCCGTCGACGATCGCGGACGTGTCGAGGGCGCCGACGGCGTGTGGGCGGCCGGCGACTGCACGACGTTTCCGATCAAGCAGGGTGGCATTGCCGCCCAGCAGGCCGACACGGTGGCCGCGGCGATCGCCGCGCAGGCGGGTGCGGACGTCGAGGCCCTCCCGTTCCGACCCGTCATGCGGGGGATGCTCCTCACCGGCCGTGCGCCCACCTGGCTGCGCGCCTCGATCGCCGACGGCCGGGCGGCAGACTCGGTCACCACCGGCAACGCCCTGTGGTGGCCCCCGTCCAAGATCGCCGGCAAACGCCTCGCGCCCGCCCTCGGCGCGGCTGATGCTGATGCGGCCGCAGAGCACTCCGAGGGCGGCGTGAGCGTCGAGGTCGAGCTCCAGGCACGTCCGGCGGAGGCGCCCGGCCTGGAACGCCGCACGATCCTGGCCCACGTCCGAGGCGAGCCCAAGCCCCGCCTCCTCGACTTCGAACCGGGCGGGCACGGACTGTAAGGAAGGGTCGCCGGGACAAGGCGGCTCGCTCAGAGATGCTCTGAAACGCGACCACCCGCACGACGACGATCGGCCGGCCGATCTCCTACCTACTGGTCGGTCCTGCGTTGCCCGCGTTCGGCGTCTCGCTCGACGATGTCGTGTCGATCCAAGCCGTGCATGTGTGAGCCAGCCCGGAAACGGACCGGCTTCGGCAGGCTGCCGGTCACCCAGGCAAACGGTCCGACGCCGAAGAGCTGCTTCAGACGGGCAAAGAAGCCGTGAGCCGCCGGCTCGGCGGGCGCCGGCTCTGGTTCTGGTTCTGGTTCTGGTTCTGGTCTACGCGTGGTCATCCAGTTCACCCCCTGTCGTACGTATACCCGCTACGACCTACCGCTAGACACGGTGGCATGATCATCGCCGAGACCCTTGGATGACTTCCGCGGCTCGCCGCGAGGCCGTCGACATCATCCTTCAACCGCTACCTCTCTGCTCGCCGGAGTTCGCCGGCAGCCACGAGCAGACCGCCTGGAAGCTCGCCGAACGACTGACTCCGAGCACCTCTCAGTCGGCATCGAGGCGCCGCACCCAGTCTTCGGTGCTCGCCCTGTCGAGCCTTTCCTGCCGCTTGAGCCTGCGCCTACGCCGGCTCGGCCCACCGGGGAGCCGGCGGGAGGCAGAGTGCATCGAAGGATTTCGCGAAGGCGCTCCTCCCGCCGGGTCTGCACAGGGCGCGCGGCCGCTCCCGGGCCAGAAAAGCCCAAAGCACGACCGAACCGTCCGGACAGCAGCGAGGCGGCCGGTCCGCAGCAGGGAAAGGCTGACGCCCTTGAGGTCCAATGCCATGTCAGCGAGATGATTTCTCGCCGCACGAGGCACGGCCCCGAAGAGAATGACTCGTCCGTTGACCATGCGGAGCTGCCGTCGCCTGACAGGCTCCGCCCGGCGGATATCGGGTGGGCCTGTGCGCCCGGTCACACTGAGCATTCCTCCCGGCCGCTTGACTGATCTCCAAGGATTCGGTGCCCCATCGGCTACCGAACCCTTCAGTCCTCGCGTTTTCCAGGGCTGGCGATGATGAGGTCTTGGCCGCAGCTCCTCGCTGTCGCCCAAGCGCGCCCGGATTGAAGGCGGCGCGGTCTGGTGGTCGGGGCCTTCGCCAATGTCCTGCCTAGACGTCAGCCAGAACCCTCGGGGTTCGAGGCAAAACGCTGGGGGTCGAGGGCCTTCCCATTCGGGTGCACGGAGCCTAAAGTCCGTCGCGGAGTCCGGGCACCCGCTCGGAGGGGCAAAACGGGAGGTATCTCTACCCATGAAGCGCAAACTCACCCTAATCCTGGCGATCGCGGTCGCAGCATCGTTCGGCGTTTCGGCGGTAGCCGAGGCTCACACCCTTCCGGACAGAATCGCCCAGAAGGCGGCGATCAAGTTCGGCAAGAGGCTCAGCCAGAAGCTAGTCAACCAGAACCCCAACCTCTCGCCCGCGACCTACAGGATCGACCGGTGCTCGCGGCGCCATGCGCACCGCTTCGTCTGCAAGCTTCGCATCTACGGGGACGACAGCGATACGGGACAGAGCTACGACTGCCGCGGCTACATCATCGTCCAGGCCGAGAAGTACAGCTACCGCTACAACGTCAAGTTGAAGGACGAGTCCTGCTCAAGTTGAAGGACGAGTCCGGCTGAGCAAATCAACTCTACCGCGGCGGCGGGCCGGCCTACCAGGCCTGCTCACCGCCGCAGTGCGGGCAGCACACCGAGGCGGTCACCGAGGCATTGAAGGCGTAGCCGCAGGCGCAGGCGTAGAGCGCCTGATCCTGCGGACCACCGGCGCGCCGGACGCGATCCTCCGGGCGGATGGCGCGCGTTGACCGCGCCGGCGCGACGGGCTCCGCGCCGCGGCGCCGAGGCGCCCCACGCGTGGAGATCGGGCGAAGCTTGGGGGAAAGGCGGACGTGCATCGTCCCCTTAAGACGCTCTGACGCCAGATTGGTTTCTCCCTTGGTCCATTAAGTGCATGTTGCGCGGACCATCAGAGGGAGAACGAGAACGCCCCCTGCGATACTCCCCGCTCACCGCATGGACCCGTCTCGCAAGCGAAAGATCCGCCTCGTCGTCGCCCTCGGCGCGGCGCTCCTCCTCGCAGGCGCGCTGGCCTATACGAGCTTCAGCGCGTCCAGCGAGGCGCGCACGCCGAGCCAGCTCGCCGCCGGCTCTGACCCCGGGCGCTCCTACCAGCTCACGGGCAAGGTGGCCGATGGCTCCGTCCGCCGGCAGGGCGCGACGATCACCTTCCGGGTCCGCGACCGTGACGGCACCGGGTCGGTGCCGGTCCGCTATACGGGGACGGTGCCCGACCCCTTTCGGGAGGGTCGTGAGGTGATCGTCACCGTCCGCCGTCAGGGCGGCGTGTTCGTCGGCGAGCGCGACTCGCTGGTCACGAAGTGCCCCTCGAAGTTCAAGAGCGCCGACCAACCGGCCCGCTGACATGGGCGTACTGGGCCGCGCCTGCCTGATCCTGGCCCTCGGCGTCGCGCTCTACGGCATCGCCGCCTCGGTCTACGGTGCGCGCGCGCGCCGCCGCGAATGGGTCGCCTCCGGGCGGCGCGCCGTCTACGCGCTGGCCTTCCTGGTGACGGTGGCCTTCGTGGTGCTCGAGGTCGCCTTCCTGCGCTCGGACTTCTCCTTCGAGGTCGTCGCGAGCCACTCCTCGACGACGACGCCGACCTTCTACAAGGTCACCGCGGTGTGGTCCTCGCAGGAGGGATCGCTGCTCCTGTGGATCTTGCTGCTCTCGCTGAGCTCGAGCCTGGTGCTCTTTCTGACGCGGCACCGCCTGCGGGAAGTCGCCCCGTGGGCTACGGCGACGCTGCTCGGATTCGGCGCCTTCTTCGCCCTGCTGCTCGTCGCCTTCGCGCCGCCCTTCGGCCAGACCGCGACGCCCCCGCTCGAAGGGGCCGGCCTCAACCCCCTGCTTCGCCATCCGAGCATGATGATCCACCCGCCCATGCTCTACTCGGGCTACACGCTGTTCGCGGTGCCCTTCGCGTTCTGCGTGGGAGCGCTGATCGCGCGCAGGCTCGACGCGGAGTGGATCCGCTCCACCCGGCGCTTCACGCTGGCGGCCTGGCTCTTCCTCGGGGTGGGGGTCCTGCTCGGGGCCCGGTGGTCCTACTCCGAGCTTGGCTGGGGCGGCTACTGGGCCTGGGACCCTGTCGAGAACGCCTCGCTGATGCCGTGGCTGACGGGCACCGCCTTCCTGCACTCCGTGATGATCCAGGAGCGCCGCGGGATGCTCAAGGTCTGGAACGCGTCGCTGATCCTCGCCACCGGGATACTCGCGGTCCTCGGCACCTTCCTGGTCCGATCGGGGATCCTCGACTCGATCCACGCCTTCGGCGCCTCGACGCTGGGTGTGCCCTTCGTGGCCTTCATCGGCGTGCTGATCGCCGGGTCGGTGGCGCTGGTGATCTCCCGCCGGGTCGAGTTGCGCTCCGAGCACCGGCTCGACTCGCTGCTTTCTCGGGAATCGATCTTCCTGATCAACAACCTCGTGCTCGTGGGGCTGTGCTTCGTGATCTTCTGGGGGACGTTCTTCCCGCTGATCGCCGAGGCGCTGACCGGGAAGAAGGCGTCGGTGGGCCCGCCGTGGTTCGACCGCTACACGGTTCCCCTCGCGCTCGCCCTCGTGCTGCTCTCGGGCGTCGGACCGGTCGTCGCGTGGCGCCGGGCGACCCTGGCGAGCCTGCGGCGCACGCTGCTCTGGCCCGCCGCGGCGGCGGCAGTGGTGCTCGTCGTGCTCGTGCCGCTCGGCGCGGGCGACCGGCCGCTGGCCCTCGCGATGTTCGCGCTGGCGGCTTTCGTCGTCTCCGTGGTCGGCCAGGAGCTCTGGCGGGGCGTGCGCGCGCGGATGGCCATGTCCGAGGACCCGGTGCCGCTGGCCCTCGTCGCGCTCGTACGGCGCAACCGGCGGCGCTACGGGGGCTACCTCGTTCACGTGGGGATCGCGATCCTGTTCGTCGGGGTCGCCGCCTCGTCGGCCTTCCGCCACGCCCGCGACGTACGGATGTCTCCCGGCCAGACCGCGAAGGTGGGCGGCTATGACCTGCGCTACGTCAAGCCGACCGCGGAGCTGGCCAACGAGAAGATCAGCCTCGGGGCGGTAGTAGACGTCCGCAAGGACGGCGAGCGGGTCACCACCCTGCGTCCGACGCGCGGCTTCTACCCGTCCCGCGACGTCGAGCAGTTCGGGCCGATCGGACGCTACTTCGAGGGCGAGGCCACCAGCGAGGTCGGGCTGCGGGCCGGGCCGACGCGCGACCTGTGGACCGCGATCCAGCCCGACATCCAGCCGCTGATGCCGATCATCGCCGAGGGCAACCGGCGCTTCGCCCAGTCAAGCGGCGACGTCCAGGGCCTGGTCATCGCCGCGATCGCCGCCCGCTACGAGCGCCGGCCGCCGCCTGCGACCTTCCGCATCATCGTCTCTCCGCTGGTGACCTGGATCTGGGTCGGTGCGCTCATCGCCGTCGGCGGCGCACTGATCGCCATCTGGCCGGTCGGGGCGGGCGCGCGCCGGCGCGCCACCGCCGGGTATGCGGCGCGCGTCGCGCGGGAGATCGGATCCGCCCGTTCCGGGCCCGGCCGCCCCGAGCCCGCCCGCCGGGCCCGCGCCCGCGCGTAGCCGGCTCCGGGCGCGGGCGTGCTCGAGTTCGTCCTCGTCCTCGCCGTGCTCGGGGCGGCGGTCTGGCTCGTGACCGGGCCGCTGCGACAGGCCGGGATCCCGCGCGCACAGGCCCGAGAGCTTCGTTCGGCCACGCAGGTGGAGGAGCTCGAAGCGCAGCGGGAGGCCAAGTACCGCGAGATCCGCGACGCAGAGCTCGACTACCGCGTCGGCAAGCTCTCAGAGGAAGACTGGCGCGCCCAGGACCGCGCACTGCGAGCGGAGGCGGTCGAGATCCTGCGGCGCCTGGACGCGGCCCGGGAAAGGGTGGGCGAAGGCGAACCCGAGGCTTAGTACCCTTCGGGCATGGAGCTCGTGCTCTCGATCGTCCAGGTCGTCGTCGCCGTCGTTCTGATCTTCCTGGTGCTCCTGCACTCGGGGAAGGATGCCGGGCTTTCGGGCGCCTTCGGGGTCGGCAGCGGCGCCGGGCCGCTGGGCGGCGGCTCGCTCGTAGAGAAGAACCTGAATCGCTGGACGGTCGGCTTCGCGATCGTCTTCGCGCTCAACACGATCGTTCTCGTCAAGCTCTGACGACCCGCAGTCGCGCGGCCCGCAGCGCGGGGCACACGACGGCGGTGGCCCCGTCGTAGACGAGCCGCGGCCGCGAGGTGAGCGCCTCCGTGCTCGCCAGAAGATCGAGGACCGGCATCTCGATGCGCAGTCGCTCAAGGGGCCCGGCGATGCGGCCGTGCTCGATGAGCAGCGCCCCGCCGGAAATCGTCGCGCCCAGCGTCGCGGTCGCCGGGTCCAGCGTCTCGGGCCGGGGCAGCCCCAGGAGGAGCACGCCGCGCTCGACGGGCGCGACGAGCGCCTCGACGTCCGCCGCCCCGCCCCCGACGAGCACGAGGTGCGCCGGGGCGGGCCGCCGCGTCCCGCCGGGAGCCCGCGCGTGACCGGTCGAGCGGCCGCCCGCGGCGGCGGCGGAGCGGATGTCGTGGACTACCCGGTGGGCGACACCGTCCTGGATGAGCGGAACCGGCTCCTTGGGGACGCCCTCGGCGTCGAAGGCCCGCGGCAGCGTCGCGGGAAAGCGGGGCGAATCGGAGAGGTTGATGGCCGGCGCCGCGACGCGGGTGCCCAGGCGGCCGTCGAGCACGGGCGAGCGCGCGCTGAACACGCGCACGCCGGCGAAGCGCAGGAGGGCGGCGAGCGCCTCGGGCTCCAGGACGACCGGATGCACGCCCGGCTCCAGCTCGGCGGAGGGCTGGGACAGGCGACGCGCCCGCTCCGAGCCCCGGTGGCCGGTCTTGACGGGATCGAGCCCGGCCAGGGCGGCCGCGTAGCCGACGGCCCAGGCGCCGGACGGGCCGGCGAAGGCCATCGCCACGGTCGCGGCATCGACGAGCTCGTGGCCTCGCGTCGAGGCGAGACCCACCCGCCTCTCGGCCGCCCCGACGATCACGCGGTGCCCGGTGCCCGCCGCCGCCTCGGTCGCGCGGTCCGCGAGCGCCCTGAGCTCTTCGCGCCGCAGGGCGGCGGTCGCCAGGTCGTAGCCGCCGTGGGCGCGGACCGGCTCGGGCGCCTGGAGGCCTGGATAGGGCTCGGCCTCCCGGGCCGTGCGCGCGTTTGCTCGGGCGGCTTGGACGAGCTCGTCGAGGGTGTCGGCGTCGGCGCGGTGGGCCCTGGCGAAGCCGACGCGCCCGTCGTGAACGGCCATGACCTCGACACGCTGGCGCTCGAGGATCTCCGGCCGGTCGCTGCGCGACGACCGCGTCCGGGTGACCGAGACGAGCACCTCGCCCTCGCTCTCGCCCGAGGCGCCCGCGACTGCCCGTCGCGCGAGATCGAGCGGCGCTGTCGCCGGGGCGCGGCTCACCACGCCCCGGCTCACCACGCCGCTTCGTAGATGGCCAGCAGCTCGTCGCGGTCGACCTCCTGCGCGGCGAGGCCGGAGACGAGCAGGCGCGCGGCCTCGTGGGCGGCCCACGTCGAGACCGGGCCGGCGAATGGGGTCAGCGGCGCTTCGAGAGCGTGACCGAGGCTGTTGGCGGCGCTTGCCGCAAGCTGCTCGGCGGGCTGGGAGGCCGACAGCGTCGGATCGTTGATCACGAGCGCGGGGCGGACGCGCGGGGTGGCCGAGTCGACGCCCGCGGCGTGGCGGTGCAGAGCGGTCATCTCGGCCGCGGAGAGCGTGGTGGGGATCGCCGCGACCCGGCGCGGGGGATCGGCCGCGGCGAGCGCCTTGGCGACGTCGATCACCCGACCCCGCCCAGGGCCACGAGCACGTCGCCCCCGACGGCCTCGCGCAGCCCCGCGGCGACCTCGTCGACGCCGCCGGCAGGGATCTGATGGACGGCGGCGGCTCCGTCGACGACCATCCTCGCGTCGCCCGCCGCCCGCGCCGTGGTCAGGAGCGCGTAGGGCTGCACGAGAAGCTCGGGCGCTTCAGCGAGCGTGCCGCGCCCGAAGCGGACGAGCCGCTCGCCGTCCTGCCAGCGAAATGGCTCGACGGGCACGCCGCGCGAGTCTAAGCTAAGGGTCTTTCCCGACGGGAATGTACGCCTCCCGCGTGCGGGCGTGGCGAGATGATTCCCAAGCTCTACGGGCAGATCAGCGGAGGCGGCAGCACGCACGAGGGGGCGGGCGGCGGGGTCGGTTGGCTCGACCCTCCGCCCGCTCCCCCTCCTCCGGGCTTGCCGCCCGCCTCGCCGCCGCCGGGCACGGGCGCCGTGATCGGCCCCGGTGCGGCGATCTGCCCGCGGGCTCGGGCCCGCTTCGCCCAGGAGGCGAGCGATCGGTAGGTGCGCATCGGCGTACCGTCGTCCTCGACGATCGCTGTGTTGAAGCGAAACATGCCCTTGGGATACTCGACCAGCAGGTACTGGAGCATCGAGACCACGCGCGGGTTGCGCTGAGCGATCTCGAAGGCCTGCTTGAGGTAGCGTGCTCGAAGGCTCTCGGGGAAGACCTTCTCGCGGCCGGTCTCCCGGCGGGCGAAGTAGCCGTACTCCGTCAGCCAGATGTCGAGCGCGCTGCCTTCCGGATCCTCGAGAGCGCTGCCGCGGGCGAGCCGGTTGAGCGCGACCACCAGTCGGTTGAGGCTTGCGATCGTGACGTTGTCCGCACCGGGGAAGGGCTGGGTCGGCTTGCGCTTGAAGTCATAGGGATGATGGGCGTAGCCGTCGGCCTCGAGCGGCCGGCAGCGTCCGACGGACCGGTAGCTCTTGTTGACGCAGGCGACCTCGCGCAGGAACCGCAGCGGCGGGGTGGCGTTGCCCTTCTTGGAGGCGTAGGGGGCGGTTTCGCCGATGAGCACCTTCGCGTCCGGGTCCGTCGCCCGGATCGCCTTGAAGCCCTGCTCGTAGAGCTTGCGGTAGATCTTGGCCTGCTCGCGCAACGGGGTCAGCCACCCGACGTGGTTGGGCTCGTTCCAGATGCTGTAGGCGTCGACCTTGCCGGCGTAGCGCTTGGCGACCGTGCGCACGAACTGGCCGTAGAGGCGCGCGTTCGGGCGGTACGGATTGCCCTTCTTTCGCTTCCCGTTGGCCCACGCGGGCGCGGGGCCGGTGATCGAGACCTCGATCTTGAGCCCCTGGGAGAGGGCGATGTCGATCGCCTGGTCGAGCGGCGAGAAGTTGTAGGCGGGGCGCCTCGGTCGCGAGCGCCGCTTCCCTTCCGGGCCGTTGAGCGCGTGCCATATCGCGTTCATCCTGACCCGACTGACCATCAGCGGTCGCATGAGGTCAAAGGCTCGGGCCCGGTCGAAGTAGCTCTGGGAGACGAGGATCGCGTCGTCTTGCAGCGCGACCTCCATGCCGGGGGCGGCGCCCGCGGCGGGGGCTTGGGCGGCTGCGAGGCCGAGCGCCGCGAGGAGGAGGACGAGTATGCGCCGCACAGGGAGCATTAATGCCAGGCGGCCCGGAGAGTTGCGCCGATCGGGCCGGGAGCCGCAGTGCTCACGCGGCGTGCAACTCGAGGCGAAGTCGATCCACGACATTCCGATTGTCCGCCGCGCGCTGGAGCAACGTCCGAGCCCGTTGCTCCGTTGCTCTTTCCCCCAAGGCATGCGGGTCCCGACGCGGTCGGGACCCGCATGCGCATCGAGAGCAATGCGCCCGAGAGGACTCGAACCTCCACGGGCCAATCGGCCCACAAGGCCCTCAACCTTGCGCGTCTACCAATTCCGCCACAGGCGCGAGCGGCGGCCAGTATAGCTTCGCTCTGCCCGCCCCTCTCGCTTGTGTCCGTCCTGGGGGGGCGCTATCTTACCGAACACATGTTCGAGCGAGCCACGACGGTATCGACCTCAGGAGGGCGGCCTCGATGGATTTGACGAAGGACCTCACCAAGCGCCAGCAGGAGATCTTCGACTTCATCAAGCGATACTCGGCCAAGTACGGCTATCCCCCGACGGTGCGCGACATCGGCAAGGCGGTGGGTCTGGCCTCCTCCTCGACCGTCCACGCGCACCTCGCGAATCTCGAGAAGTTCGGGCTGCTGCGTCGCGACCCCTCGAAGCCGCGCGCTATAGAGCTGCTCGATCGCGCCGCCGCCGCGGTGCGCGACGTCGTCAAGCCGGCCGGCTTGCCCCTCGTGGGGCATGTTGCCGCCGGCCAGCCCGTGCTGGCGGAGGAGAACATCGAAGACTACGTCGACGTCCCCTCGGTCGCCGGGGGAGAGGAGGGCGACTATCTCCTGCGCGTCCGGGGCGACTCGATGACGAACGCCGGGATCCTCGAGGGAGACATCGTCGTCGTCCGCCCGCAAGAGACGGCGCGGGACGCCGAGATCGTCGTCGCTCTGGTCGGCGAGGAGGCCACCGTCAAGCGCTTCTTCAAGGAATCCGACCACGTCCGCCTTCAGCCCGAGAACGACGCGATGGAGCCGATCCGCTCCAAGGACGTTCGCGTCCTCGGCCGGGTCGTGGGCCTGTTGAGGAGCATCGAATGACCACGCTGGAGCTCACAAGGCCCTCGGGCCATTCGCTCTTCGATGCGCGCGGTGGCGAGGCGACGCTCGACGACGTCGTCGTCGGCGCCTGGGAGGGCCTCGCCACCGCGCGCATCGTCGCCTGCCTGGTGTGCGGCGGGGAGATGTCGCCGGGCGGTCGCCGCGGTGGAGAGCTTTCGGGCGAGTGCGGCGATTGCGGCAGCGTGCTCGCCTGAGTCCCTGGCGCTACGCTGGTCAGGCAGGCCAAGCAGCCGCGTCGACCCGAGAGGTCGTCGAGGAAAGTCCGGACACCGAAGGGCAGGGTGGTCGGGAATCCGACCCGGGGAAACCCGCGGGAAAGTGCCACAGAAATGACACCGCCTACGTCCGCCGCCGCACGTGCGTGGCGGGCCGGCAAGGGTGAAATGGTGCGGTAAGAGCGCACCGGCGTCGCGGCGACGCGGCGGCCAGGCAAACCCCACCCGGTGCAAGGCCAAGCAGGACCGCTCGAAGGCTGCCCGCCGAGGTCCAGGTCGGCCGCTTAGATGGATGGTTGCTCACGACAGAATCCGGCTTACCGGCCTGCTACGGGAGAGGCTCCTTCGGGAGCCTCTCCTATGTGAAGGGCGGCAACGTGTGGCTCGCCAATCCCGACGGGAGCAGCCAGTACCGGGTGACCCTCGATGCCACCGCACAGCGTCCGTACCGCTCACCCTCCCAGGTCGACGACGGCACGATCGTCGCCTCCCAGGGTGAGGAGATCGTGCGGATGCGCCAGAACGGTCAGGTTCTCTCGCGCTTCAACCCGCCCGGCACGACCGGCTCGGCGGGCCGGCCGATCGACGGCGTCCCGCAGGACATGTCCCCGGAGCCGGTCCAGCAGGATCGCGAAGTCGTCGAGCTGCGCGCCCCGGCCGATAAGCGCCGGGGGCCTCGCGCCCGCGTTAGGTGTGTAGGGATTGCGCCGCCGGTCCATGTTTATCGGTCTTTTCTCGCTTTACCCGAAGTTGGAAGTTGATAAAGCACTAAAGCAGGATAAGGCAGAAAAGCCACCACTCGGTACGATCCGCCCTTCGTGCGCTTCGGCCTCTTCTACGAGCACCAGCTTCCGCGGCCGTGGGAAGAGGGGGCCGAGGAGAAGCTGCTGCGCGACGCGCTCGACCAGGTCGAGCTCGCCGATCGGCTCGGCTTCCATTCGGTGTGGGAGGTCGAGCACCATTTCCTCGAGGAGTACTCGCATTCCTCGGCCTCCGAGGTCTTCCTCGCGGCGGCCAGCCAGCGCTCCCGTGACATTCGGCTCGGCTTCGGGATCGTCGCGATGCCGCCCGCCTACCAGCATCCCGCGCGCGTGGCCGAGAAGGCCTCCACGCTCGACCTGATCTCGGGCGGCCGCGTCGAGCTCGGAACGGGGGAGACCTCCTCGGGCGCCGAGCTGGCGGGCTTCGGTGTCGACCGCGAGTCCAAGCGCGACCAGTGGCGCGAGGCAGTCGACGCCGCCACGCGGATGATGGTCGAGGAGCCCTTCGCCGGCTACGACGGGCGCTGGGTCAAGATGCCGATCCGCAACGTCGTCCCAAAGCCCAGGCAGAAGCCCCACCCGCCGCTGTGGGTGGCCTGCTCGCGCCGTGAGACGATCCGCCTGGCCGCCGAGAAGGGCATGGGCGCGCTGTCCTTCTCGTTCATCGAGCCCGAGGAGGCCAAGCAGTGGGTCGACGAGTATCACGCGATCATCGATTCCGAGCGATGCGTGCCGGCCGGCTTCAGCGTCAATCCGACCTTCGCGATCATCCTGCCGATGATGTGCCATTCCGACGAGGCCACGGCGATCGAGCGCGGGATCGACGGAGCGCACTTCTTCGGCTACGCCCTCGCGCACTACTACGTCTTCGGAGAGCACCGACCGGGCGCGACGAGCATCTGGGAGGAGTTCCAGGAGCGTCGCGGCGAGGTCGGCTTCGCCCGAGAGGTCATCGACTCCGACGACGCGCCGCTCGGGGTCAAGATCCTCCAGGAGGGCCTGGGCTCGCTGCGGGGCGCGATCGGCACGCCGGAGCAGATCCGCGACCTGTGCTCGCGCTACGAGGCGGCGGGCGTCGATCAGATCATCTTCGTCTCGCAGACGGGCAAGAACCGCCACGAGGACATCTGCGAGTCGCTCGAGCTCTTCGCCAAGGAGGTTCTGCCTGGCTTCGCGGAGCGGGCGGACGAGGTCGACGAGGACAAGCGGCGGCGGATGGCCGGCGCGGTGGAGCGGGCCCTCGCGCGTCGCGAGGGCCCGCGGTCCGCCGACCCGAGCTACGCGATCGCTCCGCTTGACTCCGGCCCGACCGCGACCGCGACCGCGACCTCGGCCATCGGCCTCCTGCCCCCGGCCGACGGCCGTCCGCCCGCGAAGGCACAGCTCCAGGCTCTCGCCGGCAGGCTCCAGAAGCGCGGGGAGGACGCCTTCGCGGCCTTCGTGCGCCGCTCCGACGACGCACGTCTAGAACGCATTCTCGGCTCCGATCCCGGCCTGCGCGTTCTCTTTGGCGGAATGACGCGCCGCTTCCGTCCCGAGAAGGCGGCGGGCTTCGAGGGAGAGATCCAGTACCGCCTGAGCTCTAACGGCACGACCCGTCCCTGGGTCGTGGATGTCCGCGCGGCGCGCGCGACCGCCCACCCCGGAGTCGCGGTGGACGCCAAGCTCACGCTGACCATGAGCACCGCGGACTTCCTCCGCGTCGCCGCCCGCGAGCTCGATCCCGGAAAGGCGCTGATGACCGGCCGCCTGCGCCTTGACGGGGACTTCACGGTCGCCACCAAGCTCGGTGAGATGTTCGGCGAGCCCTCGCCGTACTAGATAGCCGGGAGGCGCTCGCCTCAGCGCTTCTTGATCACCGGGCCGCGCCTCTGTCCGACGAGGCGCAGGATCCAGGCGTCGCGAGTGTTGCTGTAACGCAGAAGCGGGCGGAGCA
>JBBPZA010000119.1:0-4297 GCA_038199375.1 Solirubrobacterales bacterium
ACGGCGTCGCGCCCCGACTCGCGGACGGTCATCGCCGCGTGCACGCAGCAGTAGTCGAACTCGATGCCCTGCCCGATGCGGTTGGGCCCGGACCCGAGGATCACCACGCTGGCGCGGTCCCCCCGCTCGACCTCCCCCCGCATCCCCGACGGGCCGGCCCGCTCCCAGCCCGAGTAGTAGTAGGGGGTGCGCGCGGCGAACTCGGCCGCGCAGGTGTCCACCGACTTGAAGGTGCGCTCGCCGGCGAAGGGAGCCTCGGGGTCGCGGGCGAAGTCGCGCAGCTCGGCGAGGAACCATGGGTCGACCCGCGTGCGGGCGTGGAGCTCTGGCACCGCGACGCCGCGCCGCAGGGCCTCCAGCAGAATCGGGTAGCGGTCGGCCCGCGGGCGATCGAGCCGGGCGAGCAGCGCCTCGTCGTCGAGCGAGACGTCGGATGAAGCGTCGAGCTCCAGGCTGCGCAGCGCCTTGCCGAAGGCCTGCTGGAAGGTCCGGCCGATCGCCATGACCTCGCCCACCGACTTCATGTGGGTCGTCAGGCCGTCGTCGACATCGGGGAACTTCTCGAACGCGAAGCGGGGGATCTTGACGACGACGTAGTCGATCGTCGGCTCGAAGCTCGCGGGGGTGAGCATCGTGATGTCGTTGGGAATCTCCTCGAGCGCGTAGCCGACGGCCAGGCGCGCGGCGATCTTGGCGATCGGGAAGCCGGTCGCCTTGGAGGCCAGCGCGCTCGAGCGCGAGACGCGCGGGTTCATCTCGATGACGACGATCTCGTCCGTGGCCGGATTCACCGCGAACTGGACGTTGGAGCCGCCCGTCTCAACCCCCACGGCGCGGATGACCGCGATGGCCTGGTCGCGCAGGGCCTGGTAGGAGCGGTCGGTCAGCGTCTGTTGGGGGGCGACGGTGACCGAATCGCCCGTGTGGACTCCCATCGGATCGACGTTCTCGATCGAGCAGACGATCACCACGTTGTCGTTGCGGTCGCGCATGACCTCGAGCTCGAACTCGCCCCAGCCCAGCACGGACTCCTCGAGCAGGACCTGGGAGATCGGGGAGGCCTCCAGCCCCCGGGCGATCACCGCGTCGAGCTCGGCCTCGTCGTAGGCGATGCCGCCCCCCCGGCCGCCGAGCGTGAAGGCCGGCCGCACGATGCAGGGAAGGCCGACGACCTCGACCGCACGGCGGGCCTCGGCGAGCGCCCCCTCCAGCGCGTGGCCCGGGTCCGCCGCTCCGTTCCCCGTTCCCCGCGTGAGCGGATCGGCCGGGTCCCGCGTCCCAATCCCCGTGCTCCGCGCAAGCGAGCCGACCCTTTCCCCCGCGACCCCGCCCGCGCCCCCGCCGAGGGACACGATCGTGCTGCGCGGCACCCGAAGGCCGGCCGCGATCATCGTCTCGCGGAAGAGGTCGCGGTCCTCGGCGCGGCGGATCGCGTCGAGGTCGGCGCCGATCAGCTCGACGCCGTGGCGGTCGAGCGTTCCGTCCTCGGCGAGCGTCTTGGCCAGGTTGAGGGCGGTCTGGCCGCCGAGAGTGGGCAGCAGCGCGTCCGGCCGCTCCCGAGCGATGACCTGGGTGACCGGGCCCGGTAAGAGCGGCTCGACATAGGTCCGGTCGGCGAACTCGGGGTCGGTCATGATCGTCGCCGGGTTGGAGTTGATCAGGACGACCTCGTAGCCCTCCTCCAGCAGCACCTTGCAGGCCTGCACGCCGGAGTAGTCGAACTCGGCGGCCTGGCCGATCACGATCGGGCCCGAGCCCAGGATGAGGATCTTGCGAAGGTCCTCACGCCGCGGCATCGACGCTCAGCCTCCTTCGCAGGTTCGCGCGGACCGCCGGCCACTCGTCGTCGATCACCGAGTAGAAGGCGGAGTCTCGGATCCCGGCCTTGGGAATGACCCGGTGCTTGCGCCAAATGCCCTCGAACCGCGCGGGGAGCGCCGCAAGCGCAGCGCGCGAGCGCTCGTTGTGGGCGTGGGTCTTGAACTCCACGCGCATGCACCCCAGCTCCTCAAAGGCGTGAGTCAGGAGCAGGAGCTTGGCCTCCAGGTTCGCCGCCGTGCGCCACGCGGATGGCGTCAGCCATGTCCATCCGATCTCCAGGCCGCGGTCCTGCGGGCGCAGCGTCAGGTAGCGCGTCGAGCCGATCGGCTGCCCCGTGCGGACGTCGATGGTCGCGAACGGCGCCTCCTCGCCCCGCCGAGCCAGCCCCGGCCCCTGCGCACCGAACGGCCGCTGCGCTCCTTGCGGCGCGGTCACGCCCGGCTCCCCTCTATCTCGGCGAGGAACGTGTCGAAGAGGTACTCCGCGTCGTGGGGGCCCGGGCCGGCCTCGGGGTGGTACTGGACCGCGGCGCCGGCGACGTCGCGCAGGACGAGACCCTCGACGGTGCGGTCGTAGAGGTTGAGGTGGGTCAGCTCGGCGGCGCCCACCCGGGTCTCCCAGCGGACGGGCTCGTCGGTCGCGATGGCGCCCTCCCCGTCGGGGCCGAGCACCGCGAAGCCGTGGTTCTGGCTGGTGATGGCGATGGCCCCCGACGCGAGGTCCTTGACGGGATGGTTGACCCCGCGGTGGCCGAAGGGCAGCTTGTAGGTCTCCAGGCCGACCGCGCGGCACAGCAGCTGGTGGCCGAGGCAGATGCCGTAGACCGGCACCTTGCCCACCAGCTCTGAGACGGTGTCGACTATGTAGGAGAGCGCGGCCGGGTCCCCCGGCCCGTTGGCCAGGAACACGGCGTCCGGGTCGCGGTCGAGCAGCTCCTGGGCGGTCGCGGCGCAGGGGTGCAGCTCGAGTCGGACCCCCCGCTGGCGCCAGTTGCGCACGATCGAGCTCTTGATCCCGGTGTCGATGGCCACGATGCGCGGACCCGGGGCGTCGGGATCGAGGATCAACGGCTCGGCCGGGCTCACGTCGCGCGCCAGGTCGCGCCCGTCCATCGGGGGCTCGGCTTCCACGAGCTCGCGCGCGCGCCTCTCGTCCATGTCTCCCGGGAAGACGCCGCCGCGCATCGCGCCGCGATCGCGGATGTGGCGCACGAGCGCCCGGGTGTCGACCTCCGTGATGGCCGGTATCCCGCAGTCGGCCAGCCAGTCCAGCCACCCACCCTCGGCGCTCGACGCGTCCTCCCGGTTGATCGCGGCGCGCATGATCGCGGCGCGCGCGTGCACGCGGTCTGATTCCATCGCCTCGCTCGAGACGCCGTAGTTGCCGACGTGGGGGTAGGTGAAGGTGATGAGCTGACCGGCGTAGCTGGGATCGGTCATGGACTCCTGGTAGCCCGACATCGCGGTGTTGAAGACGACCTCGCCCGTGGCGACCACGCCCCCGCCCACCCCCGCCCCGCACGCCTCCCCGTCGAAGCGGGCGCCGTCCTCGAGCAGGACGTATGCGGTCATGCCACCAGCGCGAGCGCTCGCTCGCGGTAGGCGATGGTCCCCGCCGCGACCGTGAGGAGGATGCGCCCGCTCAGCGTCCGCCCGGCGAAGCAGCAGTTCTCCGAGCGGCTCTCGTACCCGCTCTCCCCCACGGTCCAGTCGGCGTCGAGATCGACCAGGCAGCAATTCGCCGGCTCGCCGACGGCGAGCCGCGGGGCGGGCAGATCGTAGACCTTCGCCCCAGCGGTCATGCGCTCCACGAGGGTCGCGAGCGAGAGCAGGCCGGGCCGCACGAGCTCTGAGTGCAGGACGGCGAAGGCGGTCTCCAGGCCCGTGGTGCCCATGGGCGCCTCCTCGAAGGGCGCCTCCTTCTCCTCGGGCGCGTGGGGGGCGTGGTCGGTGGCGACGCAGTCGATCGTCCCGTCGCACAGTGCTGCGACGAGCGCCCGCCGATCCTTCTCGGCGCGCAGCGGGGGGTTCATCTTCGTTCGGGTGTCGAGGCTCCGCACCGCCTCGTGGGTGAGGATGAGGTGGTGGGGAGAGACCTCCGCGGTGACCTTCGCCCCCGCCGCCTTCGCCGCCGCCACGGCCTCGACCGACTCGGCCGCGGAGAGGTGGAGCATGTGCACGCGCCCGTCCTCGTAGCGCGCGAGAGCGGCGTCTCGGGCCACCATGGTCGACTCCGAGACGGCCGGGATCCCGGTCATGCCAAGCAGCGCGGAGACTTCGCCCTCGTGCATCACCCCGTCCCCGGACAACGTCGGGTCCTCTTCGTGGAGGGCGAGCACGCCGCCGCACAGGCGCTGGTACTGGAGCGCACGGCGCAGGATGCCGGCGCCCTGGACGGGGACGCCGTCGTCGCTGAAGCCCAGCGCGCCGGTCTCGCGCAGCTCGGCCATGTCGGTGAGCGCGGAGCCGTGCTGCCC
>JBBPZA010000120.1:0-50451 GCA_038199375.1 Solirubrobacterales bacterium
GCGGAGGTCAACCCCGAGGCCCTCGACACCCACGCGGGGATCGTCGCCAACCCGAACTGCACCACGATGCAGATGGTCGTCGCAATCGCACCGCTGCACGACGCCGCCGGGATCGAGCGGCTGATCCTCTCGAGCTACCAGTCGGTGTCGGGCACCGGCGCCAAGGCGATGGAGGAGCTCGAGACCCAAGCCCACATGCTCCTCCACGGCCAGGAGCCCGAGGCGGCGTCGGTCTACCCGCACCGGATCGCCTTCAACGTGCTGCCCCACGTGGAGACCTTCTCCGACGGCGACGACTACTCCACCGAGGAGCGCAAGGTGATCCGCGAGACCCGCAAGATCCTCTCCGAGCCGGAGTTGCGGGTGACGGCGACCTGCGCCCGCGTGCCCGTCCTCGTCGGCCACTCGGAGTCGATCAACCTCGAGCTGCGCGAGGACCTCTCCCCTGCGCGCGCGCGTGAACTGTTGGCCGCCGCGCCCGGAGTGACCGTGGTCGACGATCCCGCGCAGGCGCGCTACCCGCTCCCGATCGACGCCGCCGGCGGCGACGACGTCCGCGTCGGCCGGATCCGGCGCGACCCCGGCAACCCGTGCACGCTGAACCTCTGGGTCGTGGGCGACAACCTTCGCAAGGGCGCCGCGCTCAACGCCGTGCAGGTAGCGGAGCTCTTACACGAGCGTAGGCTCCTCCGCGCCCGGGCGAGCGCGGCAAGGACTGGCGGCTCGACCAGGTAGAGTGCCCGCGCAGTCTCAAACCGCCACCACGATCGGCGGTCAACGGAGGCAGGCGCGGTGGAAGGGCAGGATATGCAACAGGACGAGCTTTCCAGGGCGGTGGAGGCGGCCGAGCGGGCCGGCTCGATCGTGTCCGAGCACGTGCGGTCCATCATCGACGCGGCGCAGACCCGAGCCGCCGAGATCGAGCGGAGCGCACAGCAAGAAGCGGAGGAGATCCGTACCGAGGCGTATGAGGCCGCGAGCAGGGTGCTCGAGAAGATCGACTCCCTGGAGGATCGCCTTGGAAACCTCGTAAGTGGGCTGCGGGAGGACGCCGGCGGTCTCTCGGGCAATCTCGAGTCACGAGGCTGATCCGATGGAGGGCCGCATCCGAGGCGAGTCCCTGAGCACTCGACCAAGGGGCACGTCGGAGCTCGCCGGCGTGGCCGATCGCGCGGGTTCGATCGTGCGCGACCAGATCAGCTCGATGACCGAGGCGGCTCGCACCACGGCTGCCGACATCGAGCGGACGGCGCGGGATTCCGCGGACGACACGCGGCGCGAGGCCGTCGAGTCGGCCGTCCGCACCGTCGGGAGCATCAACCAGGTCGAGCGCGAGCTGACACTGCTGCTTCGGGGCGTCTCGCAGGAGGCCGACGCACTGCGGGCCAAGCTCGACCGGGTCCGACTGCTCTCGTCTCCCCTGAGAGAGCCTGCCGGGCGGCTCGAGGTGTCGGGAGGGGAGCACCCCACCGAGGCTCGCCTCCTCCCCCCCGGGCTGGAGCGGGCGGAGGAGCCCCCGGTGGATATGGAGGTGGAGGCCGAGACCGAGGCCGAGTCGCCCCCGGTCTCCACCGAGGCTGCGCCGGCCCCGGTTTTCACCGAGGCGGCGGCTCAGCCGCCCTTGCCCGAAGCTGCGGTCCAGACGCCGCCGGTCGAAGAGTCGCTCGAAGAACCTTCAGCGGAGGCCGGCGAGGAAGAGAGGGCCGAGCAGGCTCCTGAAGGCGAGAGCGCCGCCGAGTCGTTGGTCGAGGCGGCGGGTGCGGAGCACGCCACCGAGGCCGCCCCGCCCACTTCCGGGCCGGAGCAGGCGCAAGATGATCCCCCTTTGGAAATGGACCTGGAGGTGGAGCCCGCTCCCGCCGAGGATGGGGCTCAGCCGCCTCTGCCTGAAGCTGCCGTCGTGGCGCCGTCTGTCGAAGGGTCGCCCGAAGCAGATTCGGCGGAACCCGGCGAGGACGAGAAGAGTGAGCCGTCTCCTGAGGAGTCGACGGACCCGAGCGCCCGCCCTACGCTGGATGAGGGGCGGGAAGACCGAGCTCTGGCCGCGCTGGATGAGGGGCGGGAAGAGCGAGCTCTGGCCGGCCTCTTCGGCGGAGCCGGCTCCGCCTCTCCCACTCTGGACGAGGAAGGTCTTCGGCGGGTGGCTGAGAAGAGCGACCTGGAGCTCGGCGAGCTTTACGTGATCGCCGCCGATCGTGCCTCCGCCAGCTCCAACGACGACGATCGCGTCTACTGGGTGACGCTGGAGCGAGCGATCGTAGAGGAGTCCCTCGGCCGCCCTGACTTCGGTCGGCCGCCGCAGGGCGGGGCGGCCGGCGGGCGGAAAGCCAAGAAGCGCCGTTCGAAGGCCCTCAACCCTCTGACGGCGGCCAGAGAGGAAGCCCTGGCGCATCGGGGCGAGAACGCCGGTCCCCTATAGGCCGCGGGCAGGCTTGGAACGGCCGAAGCGAGAGCTCGGGCGGCCAGCAGACACGGCAAAGCGGCCTCGCTGCTCAGCGAGCCAGGCCACTGCGCGGGAGGGGGGCGGCGCTGTTGCCCGCTCGGTTCAGGGAGGCGAGCTCGCGGCGGGTGCTCACGCCGAGCTTGCGGTAGATGTTGCGCGCGTGCGTGCGGACGGTCTCGATGCCCACGTGCAGGCCGACGGCGATCTGCGCGTTGCTCTGACCCTGTTGGAGCAGCTCGAGGACGTCGGCCTCGCGCGGGGTGAGCAGCTCGGGACCCGGCGGCTCGGTCATCCCGAACTCGGCGGCCGTCCTGGGCAGCACGTGCAGGCCGCGCGATGCGAGGTGGATGGCGTTGAGGATGTCGCGGGCCTGGGTGTCCTTCGACAGGCACGCCGTCGCGCCGAACGCGAGCATCTGGTTGCACTCGGCCGGGGAGGGATGGTTCGCGAGCATCACGAGCCGGGTTGCGGAGAAGGCCCGATGCAGTGAGCTGACGTCAGCCGGGCTCGCGAGCGACCCGAAGTTCAGGATGGCCACGAGCGGCGCGTGCTCGGCGAGGGCATCGGGGAGGGCGTCGTAGGCGACGTCGGCCGCGACGACGTCGATGTGGCCGTCTTCGGCGATCAGCGCGCGCAGGCCGCGGCCGACGAGATCCTCGAAGGCGGCGGTGACGACGGTGACGGGGCTGCGTGGTTTCATTCGCGAGCCGACGCCTCACCCTGCCGCAAGAGCGCCACGCGGGATGCTACCCGGAAGCGGCGACGGAGGGGGAGGCTGGCGACGGAGGGGGAGGCTGGGATACCCCGTTCACATCCCCCGATCTCACCCGCGGCATCCCCCGTGCCTCACCCGCTCGGCTACCCCACGCTCCCCCCGCCCGTCCCCCCGATATCACCCGGCGGCTCACCCCAAGATCACCCGGGCGGGGGACGAAAAAAAGGTCTGCAAACGAGACTATTCACGTGCGCTTCCGGCTGGGGGGCCGGGAGCCAGAATTTGATTGCTTACGGGGCGGAATGGGGTACGCCTAGCACGAGAAAGGGCCTTCGGGCCCTTTTCTCGTACGCGAGGGCGACGTTACGCCGCGCCGGCGACGACCGAGGTCGACCAGTCGATGACCGATGTCGGCTTGACCACGTGACGGGCCATCCCGAGCTCGGACGGCTCGAGGCCGAGAGCCAGGCCGACGAGCTGGGGCAGGTGCAGGATCGGGAGGCCGAGCTCGCGGCCGACCTCGCGCTCGGCCAGCGGCTGCTGGAGGTCGAGGTTGAGGTGGCAGAGCGGGCAGGGGGTGACCAGGCAGTCGGCCTCGGCGTCCATGGCGTCGCCGATGTGGCGCCCGGCCTGCTTGAGCGAGGCCGCCTTGTTCATCGTGATGATCGGAAAGCCGCAGCAGCGATAGGCGCCGGCGTAGTCGATGACCGTGCCCCCGAGCGCCTCGATGAGCCGGTGCAGGTAGGTGTCGCGCGGCTGGGCCTCGTCGATGTTCAGGCGGTCGGTCGGGCGCACGATGTAGCAGCCGTAGAAGGGGCCGACGCGTAGGTTCTCGAGCGGCTGCTTGACCTTCTCCTTCAGCTCGTCGAGCCCGATCTCCTCGACGAGCAGCCACAAGAAGTTCTTGTTCTCCAGACCCCGCTGATAGGTGAGCCCCTCGTCGGCCAGATTGTCGTTGATCAGCTCGCGGTACTCCGCGTTTGCGTCCAGGCGCTCCTGGCACTCGGTCTGGGAGCCCTGGCAGGTCGAGCAGATGTTCATCATCATCGTGCCGTCGGTCTGCTGGGCGAGCGCGAACGTGCGGGCGTTGAGCGTGTCGGCGAGCTCCTGGTTGTGCTCGGCGATGACGCCGGCGCCGCAGCAGGAGGCGCGGTCGAGCTCGACGAGCTCGATGTCGAGCAGCGGAGCGACCTTGGCCATGGAGCCGTGCAGCTCCGGGGTGAAGCCCCGGCTCACGCAGCCGGGCCAGTAGGCCACTTTCATCTGGCGATCAGCTCCTCTTCTTCTGGGGTCCCGACCCGGCCTGCTGGGCCTGGCCGTCGGCGCCCGCGCCCGAATCGTGGGGCCCCTGCTCGTCCTCGGGGCCCGGGGCGCCGGGAGCGTCCTCGGTGCCCGACACGTAGAGGTTGAACTCGAGGCGCTCGGGTCGGCCCTCGACCTTCTCGAAGATCCGCTTGACCTCCTCAGAAGCCTTGTGCGGGTGAAGCAGCGCGTTCTGCGGGGTGACCTTGCGGCGCAGCAGCGCGCGGGTGATCACCGGCAGGGAGTCGACGAGCTCGGGCACCGTGCGGGGGTGGAGCTTTCCGCCGTAGGAGTCGGGCAGGAGGTCGGCCTCGTGGAGGAGGCCGTGCTTGCGGATGTTGTCGACGAAGGCCTGCTCGTGGCGGTGGCCGTTGTTGCGGTCGTCGATCTCGTAGTCCGAGCCGGCCAGCCGGCGCAGGCGCATGATCTGGCTCATCGGCGCGACGCCCTTCGGGCACGCCTCGATGCAGAAGAAGCAGTGGGTGCAGTCGTAGATGCCGTGCGGATCCTCGGCGAGGTCGCGCAGGCGCTCCTCGTGCTGGCCGTCGCGCGGGTCGCCCACGAACCGGTAGGCCTTGGCCAGGGCGGCCGGGCCGATGAACAGCGGGTCGACCTCCATCGAGAGGCAATCCGATACGCAGGCTCCGCACTGGATGCAGGCCATCGACTGGGTGACGTCGACCATGCTCTCGTGGGGGACGACGTACTCGCGCTCGGGCGGCTCGCCGTCGGGCAGCAGCCACGGCGTGATGCGCTGGATCTTCTTCCAGTGCACCGCGTCCATGTCGACGATGAGATCCTTGAGGACCGGCATGTTTCCCATGGGCTCGACGGTGATCTCGCCGTCCTTGGCATCGGCCTGCGCCCACTCGAGATGCGTGTTGCAGGCCAGCATCGGCTTGCCGTTGACCTTCACCCCGCACGAGCCGCAGATGGCCGCGCGGCACGAGCAGCGGATGGCCAGCGAGCCGTCCTGGCGATCCTTTACCTGCAAAATGCCCTCGAGCACCGAGCGGTGGCCCGGAAGCTCGGTCTCGAAGCTCTCCCAGTAGGGCCCCTCGCCCGACTCGGGCGAGTAGCGGCGGATCTTCAGCGTGAACTCGGCCATTGCGCCTCTAGTACTTTCGTTCCTCGGGCTGCCATTTGGTGATCGTGACAGGCGAGTAGCTGAGCTCGGGCTCGGCGCCGTTGCGCGAGATGTCGATGTGCTTGAGCCACTCGTCGTCGTTTCGCTCGGGGAAGTCGGTCCGGTACTGGGCCCCGCGCGACTCCTTGCGCTCCAGCGCGCCGAGCAGGATGGTGTGGGCGCAGTCGACCATGAAGCCGAGCTCGATGGCGCCGAGGACGTCCTGGTTGAACACCGTGCCGCGATCGTCGATCCACGCCGCCTCGGCCTCCTCGCGCAGGCGGTCGATGATCTCGAGCGCCTCGGTCAGGCCCTCCTCGTCGCGGAACACCGCGCACTTCTCGTTCATCGTGGTGCCCAGCTCGAGCTTGATCTCCGAGACCCGCCGGCCGCCGTGCTCGCGCGCGATGATCGACTCGATCCAGCGCTCCTCGTCGCGGAGCCGCGCGAAGGCGGCATCGGGCAGCGCGACCTCCCGCGCGCGACGGGCCGCGTGCTCGCCCGCGCGCCGGCCGAAGATGAGCGTGTCGAGCAGAGAGTTCGCTCCCAGGCGGTTTCCGCCGTGCACCGAGACGCAGGCTACCTCGCCGGCCGCGTAGAGGCCCTCCACGGGGGTCTGGCCGTGCACGTCGGTCTTGACCCCGCCCATCATGTAGTGCATCCCGGGGCGGATGTGGATCGGCTCGCGGGTGATGTCGACCCCCGCGAAGTCGCGCCCGATGTTCACGATCTCGCGCAGAGACTCGAGGATCCGCTTGCGGGGGACCTTGGTGATGTCCAGCGCGATGGTGCCGTCCTCGAAGCCGCGGCCCTCGTTGATCTCGATCTGCTCGGCGCGCGAGACCACGTCGCGGCCGGCGAGCTCGAGCTTGTTGGGCGCATAGCGCTCCATGAAGCGCTCGCCCTCGGCGTTGTAGAGATGGGCCCCCTCACCACGGGCGCCCTCGGTGATGAGAAAGCCGTTCTCGGCGAGCGTCGTCGGGTGGTACTGGATCATCTCCATGTCCATCAGCGGCGCGCCGATGCGGTAGGCCTGCGCGATCCCGTCCCCGGTGCAGATCAGCGCGTTGGTGGTGGGCCGGAAGGCCTGGCCGGCGCCGCCCGAGGCCAGGATCACGCTCTTGGCCGGGAAGAGCTCGAGGTGGCCGTCGCGAATCTCGCGGGCGATGACCCCCGTGCAGCGCCCCTCGTCGTCGGTGAGCAGCGAGGTGACGAACCACTCCTCGTAGCTGTCGACCTTCTCGTGGTACTTCATCATCTGCTCGTAGAGGACGTGGAGCAGCGCCTGGCCGGTGATGTCGGCCACGTAGTAGGTACGCGCGGCCGACGCACCGCCGAAGGCGCGCGTCCCGAGCCGCCCCTCGGTGTCGCGGTGGAAGGTGACTCCCAGGTGCTCGAGGACGAGGATCTCGTCGGGCGCCTCGCGGCACATGATCTCGATGGCGTCCTGGTCGCCGAGGTAGTCAGACCCCTTCACGGTGTCAAAGGCGTGGGACTCCCAGGAGTCCTCGGGATTGAGCGCGGCGTTGATCCCGCCCGCCGCCGCGTTGGAGTGCGAGCGGACCGGGTGGACCTTGCTCATGAGCCCCACGGTCGCCCCCGCGTCGGCGGCCGCAAGGGCGGCGCGCTGGCCGGCGAGGCCGGCTCCGATGATGAGGACGTCATAGGCGGGCATGAGCGGGGCGGCGATTCTATTGGGGATACGGGTGGCCGGGCCGCTCGGGCCGTTCGAGGGCGCGACGGTTCGTCCTCAGATTCTCAACATCTGCTCCCAGCGGGTGGGAAGTTCGCGCGGGCGTCAGGCCCGCGTCACTGCGGCACGACCGTGGCGCGCTGGAGCGCGCGACGGACCTGCTCGAGCGTGACGACTCCGCGCAGCACGCCGTCGCCGTCGACGGCGAACAGGGCGCCGAAGTGGCGCAGGGGCTCTGAGCCGAGAACCGTCTCGAGCGGCGCATCCTGTCCCACCTGCGTGTCACCCAGGTCGAGCTCGAGTGCGGCGGCGACCGTGAGGTGGCCGTCCCCCGCGGCGGCGGCGCCGGCGATCCGCTCCTGGCGCACCACGCCGAGGTAGCGGCCGTCCTCGTCGACCACGCCGAACCACGGCCACCCGTAGCGCAGGAAGTAGTCCTCCTCGGCTCGCGCGATCGGGAGCGCCGCCGGGATGGTCACCGGCTCGGTGTCCATGATGTCGGAGACCGTCACGCCCTCGATGCGCTCGGAGAAGGCGGTCTGGGTGACGGCGCCCCGCGCGGCCTGGCCGAGGAACCAGCCCAGGACGGCGTAGTACAGGCCACTCAAGTCGCCGACGAGCACGCGGTAGATCCCGAAGCCGATGAGCAGGTAGGCGAAGCCCTGCCCGACCGTCGCCGCGAAGCGCGTCGCGCGGTTGCGGTCCCCGGTGATCCGCCAGGCGATCGCCCGGGCGATGCGCCCCCCGTCCAGGGGGAAGGCCGGGAGCAGGTTGAAGGCGAAGACGAGGACGTTGATCGTCGCCAGCCAGCTCAGCAGCAGGAGCGCCGGCGTCACGTCCACGCTGTCTCGCAGCGTTGCGACGTCGAGGAACGTGGTCCAACCGGCGGCGAGAGTGCCGATCGCGATGCACACGACGACGACCAGCAGGGTCACGGCCGGCCCCGCGGCGGCGACGCGGAGCTCCGCCCCAGGAGACTCGGTGTCCTTGCTCAACCGCGCGAGCCCGCCGAAGAACCACAGGTCGATGCTCTTGGTCTCGATTCCCTCGCGTCGGGCCGCGAGCGCATGCCCGAGCTCGTGGAGGATCAGCGAGGCGAAGAAGAGCAGCGCGCTGGCGACCGCGGTTGCGTAGGCGACGGTGTCCGAGCTGTCGAGCACGTCGCGAAACGAGCCCGAGAGCAGGAAGATGAAGATGAACAGGACGACGAACCAGCTGAGGTCCACCCCGACCCGGATGCCGAGGATGCGGGCCAGCTGGATAGACGTCCCACCTCGAAGCATGGGCCTATGGTCGCAGGACGGCGGCGGAAGCGAGCATGTAGGACAGCGCGCGGTACTGGAGCGTAAGCCCTTTGTTGAGCGCCGCGACCGCTTCCTCGACGTCGAGCTTCTCCTCCTCGTCGGTCATCGCGACGGGTGATACCGGGCCCGCCCGAACCCCAAACCCGTCTACACGCGCGGGCGCGCCCGGTCGACGATGGCCCCGACCTCGGGGCGGGCGGGAAGGGTGCCGAACGCGCGCCCCGAGTCGCGCGCACTTACGGGGTCTCCGCCGCTCCGGCGATCCGGTTCTGCCGGCGCCGTCTCGCCGGCCCGGTCGGCTTGCTCGGTCTTCTCGGCCGGCTTGGTCTTCTCGGTCGGGTCCGCCTTGGGCTCGAACGCCTCGACCAGCCGGCGTTCCTCCACCAGCGCCTCGGTCAGCGCCTGGTCAAGGGCCTTGATCCGCTGGGCCGACCTGCGCGCGGCGGTTTGGCGCTCGGACAACCTGCGCTCGGCCGCCTCGCGCCTACGCTGCGCCTCGCGCGTCGCCGCCACTCGCCGAGCGACGACCAGGCGGTCCTGCACCTCGAGCTCCCAGCCCACCTGGAGCCGGCGTGCGCGCCGGTCGGCAAGCAGCAGCAACCCCTCCATCTCACGATTTCGCGCCAGAGCAGCGTCATGCGCGGTGCTCACTCGCGCCAGCTCGGCTTGCGCCTGCCTGCCGGCCCGGCGAGCCTCGCCGGCCTCGCGCTCGAGCTCCTCGACCCGCTCGGACTCCATCCCGACCCCGGGCTCCGACTGGGGATCGCGCCTGCGCTCACTCAGCTGAGCGACCAGCAGCAGTCCCTCCACCTCACGGTTGCGCGCCAGCGCGGTGTCGTGCGCGGCGCTCACCCGGGCAAGCTCTGCGTGGGTCTCCTGCCCGGCCCGGCGAGCCTCCAAAGCATCACGCTTCAGCTGAGCTCGAGTGTGCTCGAGCTCGACCGCAAGCCGATCCGCCCGAGCAGAGCTCGCCTGCAGCTGCTCATGGAGCTCGTCCGCCCGCGCCCGCTCCCGGGTGGTCGCTTGACGGGCAAGCGCGAGATCGGAGGGCTTGCCGTCTCCTGCGCTCGCCGGCGCCGGCGCCGGCGCCTGCGGTGGGAGGGGGCGGATACCCGTGACCCGCTCGTGGAGGGCAGGCAGGGCGAAGAGCAGCTCCGTGCCGATCTCGATGGTCCAGGCCTCCCCGGACTTGACGAGCCCCATGGGGGCGGCGAACCCCCCGGCCCACGGTGCCGCGTCGAGCGCGGTGCGGGGAGCCGGCGTTCCCGCCACGGGCTGCAGCCGATGCCTCTGGCCTAGTGAGACGACCGTCAGAAGCGGCGCCGGCAGCAACCGCGGGCCATCGGCGCGCCACCGACCGCACACACGCACGAGAGCGGTCGAAGCCGACGCGCGAACGAACTCGAAGGTGTCGAGCTCGAACTCGATCGGCGTGCGCCCTGCTGACAGTCGGATCGTCCTGACCACGCTACGGCTCTTTTCGCCGATGCTACTCCGGGTCGGGCAATGCTAGCCGGATCTCCGCCGTTCTGGTCCAAAGCGTCCGGCGGTAGGGCGGGCCGGGCGACCGAGTCGCCGGCCGACGCTCACCGCGAGCGGCTACGCGCGCTGCGGGGACGCTCCGCGTTCCTTCTCCAGCTGGCGCTCGGGGGCGATGCGCACGACGTTGTGCGCCAGCCCCACCTTCTCCATGCCCCTGATCACGAGCGCGGAAGGGTCGAGCTCCCATCGCCGCAGGCCGTGCTCGGCCGAGCGGGGAAAGGCGTGGTGGTTGTGGTGCCAGGACTCCCCGAGCGAGGGCAGCGCCAGCCAGAAGACGTTGGTCGACTGGTCGTCGGTCGGGAAGCGGCGCGTGCCCAGGAAATGGCAGATGGAGTTGATGCTCCAGGTCACGTGGTGCACGAGGAAGATGCGCACGAGGCCGCCCCACAGGAAGGCGGTGGCGGCGCCGGCGAGCGTGCCGGTCAGCACATACCCGGCAAGGGCCGGGAGGGCCAGGCTGACGAGCACGATGAGCTCGAATCGCCGGTTGATCATGCGCATGCCGCGATCCTCGTAGAGGTCGGCTCCGTAGCGCTTCCAGTCGGCGCGACCGTGCTCGCTCATGAGCCAGCCGGCGTGCGCGTGCCAGAGGCCACCGAGAACGCCGCGCACGCCCTCGCCGTGGCCGACGTGCGGGCTGTGCGGATCGCCCTCCTCGTCGGTGTGGGCGTGGTGCTTGCGGTGGTCGGCGACCCAGGCGATGACGGGGCCCTGCACGGCCATCGACCCGAAGAAGGCGAGCAGATACTCGACCGGCTTCGAGGTCTGGAAGGCGCGATGGGTCAGCATGCGGTGAAAGCCGACGGTCACGCTGAAGGCGGTGAGCAGGTAGAGGACGGCGAAGATGGCGAGGTCGACGGCGCTGACCACGCTGTTCCACAGCAGGACCACCGCCGCGATCGTGGCGATGAAGGGGACGACGACGGCACCGAGGTTGGCGATCTTTGCGGCTCTAGTCATAAGGGGCATGATATGCCAGCAGGCCCGCACGAACTACTGTGACCACTACGTTTCTTGCTCGTAAACTACTCATATAGATGACAAATCTTCTCGAGACCGAGCCCTGGCGCGCCCTACCGGCCGCCGTGGCTGACGTCATCGAGCCCGAGCTCTCGGCCACCTCGGCGGAGATCCTCGCCTCGATCGCGCGCGAGGTCCCTTCCTACGCGCGGCCGTTCGAGGGCAACTTCGGACATGGCGTGCGGACCGGGGTCACCGAGGCGCTGCGCCAGTTCGTCGCCCTGATCCGCGACCCCGAGGGTGGAAGGGAGCGCGAGGTCTACGTCGCGTTGGGTCGCGGCGAGCTTCGCAACGGACGGACTCTCGACGCCCTACAGGCGGCCTACCGGGTCGGGGCACGGGCCGCCTGGCGACGCCTGTCGTCGGCGGCGCGGAGGGAGGGCGTCGAGCCCGAGGTCCTCAGCCTGCTGGCCGAGGCGATCTTCGCCTACATCGACGAGATCTCGGCCGACTCGGTCGACGGCTACGCAGAGGCGCGAGCGGAGGTCGAGGGCGAGCGCCAGCGCCGCCGCCGCGAGCTCGTCGCGCTGCTCCTTCGCGAGCCTCCGGCGCAGGCCGCCGACATCCACTCCGCGGCGCAGGCGACGGGATGGCCGCTCCCCCGCACCGCGGCGGCGCTCGCCTTCGAGGCGGCAGGCGTCGAACGGGTGGCGCGGCGCCTGCCCTCCGATGCGATCGCCACCGTCCTCGACGGAACGGGGTGTGCGCTGGTCCCCGATCCCCAGGGTCCCGGTCGCGCGGGGGAGATCGAGAAGGCGACAGAGGGGATCGCCGCGGTTCTCGGCCCGAGCGCGGGGCTCGCCCCGGGCGCGACCGGCGGTCCGGCGCCCGCCCTGGAGCGAACCACGTCCCTCGGCCCGACCGCCGCGGTCGGCCTCGAGGACGGCCTCGTCGCGCTGCGCGACTCCTGGGCGCTCGCCCGCGCGGCGCTTGGAGGCCTCGCCGCCGGCACGCTCGCCGGCTCCGGGCTCGTGCACGCGGAGGAGCGCCTCCTCGACGTGCTCCTCCTCGAAAACCGCCTGCTCGTGCGCCGCATCGCGGCGCGGCGCCTCGCGCCGCTCGAGCGGCTCACGCCCAAGGCCCGCCGGCGCATGGAGGAGACGGCGCTCGCCTACGTACAGCACGGGGGGAACGCGGCCGCCATGGCACGTGCGATGCACGTCCATCCCCAGACGGCGCGGTACCGCCTCGCCCGCCTGCGCGAGGCCCTCGGGGACGGGCTCGACGACGCCGACGAGCGCTTCGAGCTCGAGCTGGCGCTGCGCGGGCGAGCACATGGGCTCGGCTCCTGAAGGCGCGGCGTCGGTAGCATCGCCCGCCCGAACTGCCGGCCAACCGAACGACGAGGCTTGGACGACCCATGGCGCACCCTGTGACCCTCATCCCCGGCGATGGAACCGGCCCCGAGCTCGTCGAGGCCACACGGCGCGTGCTCGAGGCGACCGGTGTCGGAATCGAGTGGGACGAGCATCCTGCCGGCGAGGACGTCTACCGCGAGGAGGGCACGCCGTTTCCCGAGCGGACGCTCGAGTCGATCAAGCGCAACCGGGTGGGGATCAAGGGGCCGACCACGACCCCGGTCGGGTCGGGCTTTCGCAGCGTCAACGTGCTGTTGCGCAAGGAGCTCGACCTCTACTCGTGCATTCGGCCCTGCAAGGCATACGAGGGCGTGCGCACACGCTTCCCCGAGACCGACATCGTCATCGTCCGCGAGAACACCGAGGATCTCTACGCGGGGATCGAGTTCGAGAAGGACTCCGCGGCGGCGGAGGATCTACGGCGCTTCCTGGAAGAGCTCGACGCCACCGCGCGGATCCGCGAGCACTCCGGGATCTCCATCAAGCCGATCTCGGTCTACGGCTCGGAGCGGATCGTGCGCTCGGCCTTCGACTACGCGCGCGCGAACGGCCGCCGGAAGGTGACCGCGGCCCACAAGGCCAACATCATGAAGTTCTCCGACGGGCTCTTCCTCGAGGTGGCCAGGGAGGTCTCCAAGGACTACCAGGACGTCGAGTTCGAGGACCGCATCATCGACAACCTCTGCAACCAGCTCGTCTCCCGGCCCGAGGAGTACGACGTGATCGTCCTGCCCAACCTCTACGGGGACATCGTCTCCGACCTCGGCGCGGGAATGATCGGAGGGCTCGGCCTGGCGCCCGGCGGCAACATCGGCACCGAGGCGGCGATGTTCGAGGCCACTCACGGCTCGGCGCCCAAGTACAAGGGCATGGACAGGGTCAACCCGACGGCGCTGATGCTCTCCGGCGTCCTGATGCTCCGCCACCTCGACGAGCGCGACGCGGCCGACCGGCTCGAGGCGGCGATCGCCGAGGTGATCCGCAAGGGCGAGAAAGTCACCTACGACCTCAAGCCCTCGCGCGACGACCCCACCGCCGTGGGAACGAGCGAGTTCGCCCACGCCGTCATCGAGCAGCTCGGCGCCGCTTGACCCGCCGTCCCCTGTGGCCTTTAACCCGACCCCGGCACGCGAGGAGATGACCATCTCATGAGCAACGGTTCACCCGTCACCGTCACCATCACCGGCGCCGCGGGACAGATCGGCTACGCCCTGATGTTCCGGATCGCCGCGGGGGAGATGCTGGGGCGCGAGACTCCGGTCCGCCTGAGGCTGCTCGAGATCCCCGACGCGGTCACGGCGGCCGAGGGAACGGCGATGGAGCTCGACGACTGCGCCTTCCCGCTCCTGCGCGGCATCGAGGTCACCGACGACGCCGGTAAGGCCTTCGACGGTGTCAACGTGGCGCTGCTGGTGGGCGCGCGCCCGCGCAGCAAGGGCATGGAGCGCTCCGATCTGCTCGAAGCCAACGGCGGCATCTTCAAGCCCCAGGGCGAGGCGATCGCCGCGGGCGCCGCCGACGACGTCAGGGTGCTGGTGGTGGGCAACCCCGCCAACACGAACTGCCTGATCGCCATGAGCAACGCCGGCGACGTCCCGCGTGAGCGCTTCACCGCCATGGTGCGCCTCGACCACAACCGGGCCATCGCGCAGCTCGCCAGGAAGACAGGCTCGCAAGTCAGCGACATCACGAACATGACAGTGTGGGGTAACCATTCCCCCACCATGTACCCCGACCTCTACAACGCGAAGGTGGGAGGCGAGGTGGCCGCCGAGGCCGTCGATCGGGAGTGGATGGAGAGCGACTTCATCCCCACGGTCGCCAAGCGCGGCGCGGCGATCATCGACGCGCGGGGTGCCTCGAGCGCCGCGTCGGCGGCCAACGCGGCGATCGATCACGTGCACGACTGGGTCCTGGGCGCGAGCGATGACGACTGGACCTCCATGGCCGTACCCTCCGACGGCTCCTATGACGTCGAGGAGGGCCTCGTCTCGGGCTTCCCCTGCCGCTGCGAGGGAGGCGAGTGGTCCATCGTCGAGGGGCTCGAGATCAACGACTTCTCACGTGAACGCATCGACGCGTCGGCGAAGGAGCTCGCTGAGGAGCGCGAGGCGGTAAAGGACCTGATCTAGACGCCCTCCGAGCTTCTGGCGCCGCCTGGCAAGGACGCAGCCTGCGTGGCGTACTCCGTACGCGAGCAGGCGAGGACGCAGCCAGGTGGCGATCAGGAGCTCGGAGAGCCGGCGGGGATCCAGCCCTTGTCCTCCTTGCGGACCTTGCCCTCGCCCGCCAGGGTCGGCATGACCCGGTAGAGGTAGTTCTGCTTGATCCCCATGCGGTCGGCGAGCTCGGGGATGGTGATCCCGGGCTGCTGCTGTACGAGCTCGAGCGCCTGCACGGCACGGGTGCCCGAGCCGCGCCGGCGACCCCGTCGCGCGCCGCCCGCGGCGCGGCGCTTGGGCGCTGAGCCGTTGGTCAACGCGGCGCGCGCGCGCTCGAGGCGGTCCACCTCGTCGCGCAGCTCGGCGAGCCGCTCATCGATCTGACGTGTGACGTCCGCAACGTCCATAGGGGCCTCCGAAAAGTGGGGACATAGGTAAATACTCGCCGCCATCCGGGCGGTTCAGCGATTAACTATAGAGCACCCTTCACCCCAAAACCAGCCTGCCGCTGCGCCGAGGTCACCCTCTCTCCACGATCGCCTTGAGCCTCTTCAGTGAGCTGTCGGCTTCGCGCTTGGGAACCCCGCCCACAAGCGCTCGACTCGCGACGCTCCCCAGCGGCCCGAGCGGGGCCTTGAACTCGTTGTGGTAGTCGAAGTGGGTCCCCCCGTCGCCGTTCTCGGCGAGGTGGAACTCGGTGCTTGCGTGGGAGCGCGCCGGACCCCTCCCCTCCCATCGGGCCATCCGCGGCTCATGGTGCTCGGTGACTTCCCACTTCACCTTGAAGCTCACGCCCCGCAGGCAGAGCGTCTGCTCGAGCTTTGAGCCATCCTCGAGTGGACGGTCGGAGACCTTCCCGAGCTTGCGGTGAATCGTGACCCAGTCACCCAGGCGGCCGGGGTCCATGATGACCTCCCACACCTTCTCGGGTGGGGCGGAGATGTCGATGCCGGCTTTGACGACGGAGGACACGGGCGGGGAGGATATGGTGCGAGCGTCGCTCCCTCAGCGCGCCCGCAACTCCTCCACGGCCTCCCAATCGCGCAGCGAGCGCTCGACCGCCGCGGCGAAGGGATGCAGGCGGACGCCGAGCAGATCGGCGGCCCGGTCGTCGCGGGGGAGCAGGTCGGAGTCCAGGCCCTGCATGAGCGGCAGGACGAGGTCTACCGTCTCCCCGGCCACGGCTGCCGCCAGCGGCGCGGCGAGCGGGGTGGCGCTGAAGCCGAGGTCGATGCGAGGGCGCCCGACGAGCATCAGGTCGCGGATGCACTCGATCATCTGCGCATAGGAGAGGATGTCGGGCCCGCCGATGTCGAGCGACCGCCCGGCGGCCTCGGGCACCGTGAGGGAGGCGACGAGGAGCTCGAGGACGTCGCGCTGGTCGATGGGCCGAGTCCGGTTCTCGCGCCACGCCGGGAGGGCGAGCACCGGGAGGCGCTCGATGAGCCGCACCAGGAAGCGGAAGGAGCGGGAGCGGGCGCCGATGATGATCGAGGCCCGCAGCGCGGTGGAGCCCGGCGTCGCCGCCAGCAGGATCTCCTCGACCTCGAGGCGGCTGGCGAGGTGGGCCGAGATCGGCGCGCCGGCCGGGACGGGGCCGCCGAGGTAGACGATCTGCGCGACTCCCGCAGCCCCGGCCGCGCGGGCGAAGTTCTCGGCCGCGGTCCGCTCGCGGTCGGCGAAGCCGCCGCCGCCGGCGGAGGGCTCCATCGAGTGGATCAGGAAGTAGGCGGCCTCGATCCCGTCGAGCGCCTCCTCGAGGCCGGTGCCCGAGACGACGTCCCCTTTGACGACCGGTATGTCCGGGCTCGCGCGCGAGGGGTCGCGGGCGAATCCGCGGAGCTCGTGGTCGTCGCGCCGCAGGCGGGCGACCAAGGCGGCGCCGACGAAGCCGGTGATGCCGGTGACGAGGATGCGCATGGCGGGGAAGCTAGCGCCGCCGGCAGCTGCTCGGCCGGTGGCCGGGCTCCCGTCGGGAGCGCATCACGCGATCCCTCCGTAGACGATCACGTCGATCTCGCGCGGCGCGTGGACGCCACGGATCACGCGCTGCTCGATGTCGGCGGTACGGCTGGGGCCGGCGATCAGCACCAGGCTGGACGGCGGGGGGGCGGCGGTCGCACCGAGCCGGGTCAGGGCGTCGGCCAGCGATGCGACGACGCCGTCCTCGCAGAGGAGGATCACCTGGCGCGAAGGGAGCACTCCCGCGCCGCGGGGCCGCCCGGCGCCGTGCGCCCAGCCGACCTGACCCGTGTCCGCGACGGCGACGTCGGCGACGAGCAGCGAGACCTCGGCTTCCGGGGCCGGCGCCCGCGCCTGCGCGATGTCCTCGAGGCGTGCGTCGTTCCACCGGGCGACGGTCGCCGCGCCGATCATCTCCCGAGCCATGGCGCGCGCCTCCTCGAGCGACTCGGCGCGGTACGCGCGACCGTCGAGCTCCTCCCACCGCGCCCGCCACTCGTCGACCAGGTCGAGGCCCGGCCGCGGCTGCGCGGCTCGGCCCTCGAGCGGCGCAGGGGGGCTCGCCTCATCCACGCCGCTTCCTCCAGCGCTCGTGGAAGGGCTCGCCGGCCGGCGAGCGCACGTCGCGAGTCGACGTCCAGCCGTCGAAGGGGAAGGGCGCGCGCGCGGTCCACCCCTCGCCGCTCGCGCGCGCCGCCTTGCGCCACAGCGGGCCGAGGGCCTTGCCGGCCGTCCGCGCCGTCGCCCGGTAGCCGGCCGGGCGCGACCACAGCCGCGCCCATGCCTCGAAGAGCGCGGCCTCCCCGCGGTGGGGGTCGCGGGCCTGCGCGGCGGCGCGCAGCGTGACGAGCTGATCGTCGAGGGGGATCTTCACCGGGCACGCCTCGGCGCACGCGCCGCACAGCGACGACATCCAGGGCAGCTGCGCCGTCTCGGGCGAGGAGCGCTCGAGCGCGGGGGTGATCACCGCGCCGATCGGCCCGCTGTAGCTGGACCCGTAGGCGTGGCCGCCGACCTGCCGGTAGACGGGGCAGGCGTAGAGGCATGCCCCGCAGCGGATGCACTGGAGCGCCTCCTCGAGGTCGGTTCCCCGGACGGCCGAGCGCCCGGCGTCGAGGAGCACGACGTGCAGCTCGCCGGGCCCGTCGTCGCCGTCGCGGGCCGGCCCGGTCACGACCGAGGTGGAGGCGGCCGCCGGCCGGCCGTGGGAGGCGAGCGGGAGCATCTGCATCAAGTGCGCCGCGCCGGTCCAGTCGCGCACGACCTTCTCGATCCCCATCAGCGCGATGTGGGTGCGCGGCAGCGACGCCGAGAGCCGGATGTTGCCCTCCGACTCGATCAGGACGAGCGAGCCGGTCTGCGCGACCGCCATGTTGACGCCGGTTATCCCGACGTCGGCGGTGAGGAACCGCTCGCGCAGGACGCCTCGGGCGTAGGCGACGAGCGCCGCGGTGTCCTCCGGGTCGAAGGCCTCTCCCGACAGGCGACCGAACAGCTCGGCGACCTGCGCGGCGCTGAGGTGGACCGCGGGGGCGAGGATGTGCGAAGGGCGGTCGCCCAGCTGCTGGACGATGTACTCGCCGAGGTCGGTCTCCACCGCCTCGACGCCCGCCAGCTCGAGCGCCTCGTTGAGGCCGATCTCCTCGGCGGTCATCGACTTCGCCTTGGCGACCGAGCTCGCGCCGCGCGCCCCGCACAGGCCGACGATGATCGCCGCCGCCTCCTCCGCGGTGGCGGCGTGGTGCACCTCCCCGCCGGCCGCGCGCACCCGCTCCTCGAGGCGCTCGATGAGCTCGGGGAGGTGGGCGACCGCATCGGCCCGCACCCGCCGAGCCTCCTCGCGCCACGCCTCCCAGTCGACGAGCTGCCGCGCGCCCGCCCGCTTCGCGGCCCAGTTGCCCGCCGCCCGATGGAGGTTGACCGTGATCGCGGGGGCCGGCTCGGCCCGCGGCGGGTGCAGGACCCGGTGGCTCACAGCGACCCCTCCGGCTCCAGAAGGTCGACGAGGTGGTGAACCTCGAGGTCGAGGCCTCGCCGTCGGGCACGGCCGTCGAGGTGCATGAGGCAGCCGACGTCGGTGGAGACGATCGCCCGGGCGCCGGCCGCGATCGCCCGGTCGAGCTTCTCGTCGGCCATCGCGGTGGACACCTGCGCGAGCTTGAGGGCGAAGGTGCCGCCGAAGCCGCAGCACTGGTCGGCGCGCTCGGTCTCGACGAGCGTGCACCCCTGCACGCCGCCCAGCAGCGAGAGGGGCGGGGCCGCCTCCCCCAGGCCGCGGAGCATGTGGCACTCGTGGTGGTAGGCGACCGGAGTGCCCGCCTCGCCGGGGTAGCGGCCCCCGACCTCCTCGCGCCCGAGCACCTCGACCACGAAGCCGGGAAGGCTGTGCGTCCGGCCGCCGACCTCGCGGGCGACCGCGAGCCGCCCGGGATCGTCGGCGTAGAGGCGCTCGTAGCCGTGGCGGACCATGTGCACGCAGGAGCCGAACGGCGCGACCACCGGATCGGAGGACGCGGCGAAGGTGTCGAGGAACCGATCGGCCACCCGCCGCGCCTGCTCGGGGTACCCGGAGTTCAGCGCAGGCTGCCCGCAGCAGGTCTGGCCGGCCGGAAAGGCGACGTCGCAGCCGAGTCGCTCGAGCAGGGCGACCGTGCGCTCGCCGACCTTTGGATAAAGAAGATCGACCAGGCAGGTCACGAAGAGCTGCACGCGCACCGCGCGAACGGTACCCACGGGGGCCCGCACGGCCGCGCCGCCGCGCCGCCGCGTTTCCCCAAATGCCTCGCAGTTTGCGGCGAAAGGCGCAAAAAAGCCGCTCACTGCAGCCTCTTTGGCCCCAGGCGAGGGAATTGGTGCGAATTGCGACATCGGCCCTCGAGGGTGGGGGGCGAGGAGTGCTTGGATGCTCTTCCTAAACCGAAAGCGACACGGAGGGCGAATGGCACAGCGGCGATCGACGGGGCGGAAGGTGACGTGCGGGGAGTGCTACTTCGGCCGCAATCTCTTGTGCGCCATCAGCACGAGCGAGCCATGTCCGACCTTCCGGCCCGACCGCCCGGAGGGCCTGCGCCCACCGCGCCAGCTCCGCTTCGAGTTCCGCCAGCGCACCCAGGCGGCCTGGGCCTTCCCCTCCGCCCAGCAGCAGGCCGCGCTGCACGGCTGAGCCCGCTGTGGAGCCTCACCGGCGGCAGATCGTCACGCGCATCCGGCTCTCTCGCGCTCGGGCGACGAAGCGCAGGCGCGCTCGGATCAGCTTTGCGTCCGTGGCCGAGGCGTAGCGGCGCTCGAAGGTCACCCGGGCGCGGGGCGCGAAGCGGACGATCTGATCCGCTCCGACGAGCGAGGACCCCTTGACCTCCGGGTCGGTGGCGCTCTTGCGAATGAAGGTCGAGAGCTCGAAGCGATCGCCGCTGCGGGCCGCGCCCGCCCGCGTAGGCGGTGCCCAGTCAGCGCGCGCTCGGCAAGGGCCTCGTAGCGGCGGTCGTGCTTGCGGTCAGAGCCCGGGAGGTCTGCGACCAGCTGGGCTTCGTACACCCATCTCGTCTCGGGGGGGAAGGCGACGATCGCGAACATGTTCGTCAACAACCGCACGTAAGCGCGAATCACCGCGAGGTTCTCGAAGGTGGATTCGGTCTTCTGGTAGGGCGCCTCCTCGACGGCGAGGGTCACGGCCTTCAAGCCGCTGGCGACGATCCGCTTGTCGCCCTCGCGGACACCCACGTCGATGAGCCCCAAGCCGAGCACGGCCTCCCCGTAGCGCGTGAAGGAAGACAGAGAGGTACGTGCGGGCCACCAAAGTCACCCGCAGTAGAGTGTCAGAGCCGGCAGCGAGCGAAGGGGAATGAGGAGTTGCGCATCACTGTGCTGGGGAAGTCCCCGTCGTGGCAGGACGTCGACGGGGCGTGCAGCGGGTACCTCGTCGAGGAGGCCAACACGCGGCTGCTCCTCGACTGCGGCAACGGCGCCTTTGCCAAGCTGCGCAAGTTCGCCGAGTACGTGGACGTCGACGCGGTGGTGATCTCCCACCTGCACGCCGACCACTTCCTCGACCTGATCCCGTTCAGCTACGCGCTCACCTATGCGCCGCGCCAGCAGCCCGCGCCCGTAGGTCCCTGGCCGGGGACCGATTCTCCTGCCCGACCCGTGCTCTACGCGCCGATCGGAGCGGGCGAGACCTTCCGCCGGGTGGTGGGCGCCTGGGGCAATGAGGACCTCGTCGAGAAGGCGTTCGACCTCATCGAGTACGACGCCTCCGACGCGCTCGGGGTCGGCCCGCTGCGCGTGAGCTTCGGAGAGGTCCCTCACTTCGTGCGCACCCACGCGATCGACGTCGCCTCGACGGACGAGGGCGGGCGCTTCACCTACGGCGCCGACTGCGCGCCGAGCGAGGAGCTCGTCGCCTTCGCGCGCGGGGCGGACCTCCTGATGCTCGAGGCCACCCTCCCGCGCGCCGAGCCCTCGGGGCTCCGCGGCCACCTCACCCCCGCCGAGGCCGGCGACCACGCGCACAGGGCGGGCGCCAAGCGGCTCGTGATCACCCACCTCTCCGACGAGCTCGACGAGGAGTCGGCGCGCGCGCAGGCGCAGGAGGCCTTCGGCGGTCCCGTCGAGGTCGCCGCCGAAGGGGCTTCCTACATCGTGGGGCAGCCCGTCAGGGCGTACGAGTAGCGCGCGGCTCGGGCCGCGGACTACCCTTTCCGCCGTGCCCGAGCGCGACCTCTTCGCGAACTTCGATCGCATGCGCCGGGAGATGGACGAGATCTTCGGCGGCGTGCTCGAGCGCAGCGGGCTCGCGCGCGCTCGGGCCGGCTTCTCGCCCTCGGTCGACGTCTACTACTGCGGCGAGCCGCCCATGGCGGTCGTCAAGGCCGAGCTGGCGGGGATCGATATCTCAGAGCTCGGGCTCGAGATCCGCGGCCGGGAGCTGGTGATCTCGGGACACCGCTCCATCGGCGACCCCCAGCGGCGCGTCTACCAGCAGCTCGAGATCGAGCACGGACCCTTCCGGCGGGCGATCCCGCTCGGCGCGGAGGTCGACGGAGAGAACGCGCGCGCCTTCTACGAAGACGGCGTCCTGCGCGTCGAGCTGCCCCTCCTACGGTCCGAGCAGCAGCGGTCGCGCACCGTGCCCGTCGAGGCGCCGCGCTCCACGGAGGAGCCGTGATCGAGGTCGGCGCGGGCGCGCCCGGCGCCGTCGAGGTGGATATCGGGCAGTCGCCCACGCTCCCCGACGCCCTCCCGGTCCTCCCGCTGCTCGAGACCGTCTCGTTCCCGGACACGCTCACCCCACTGGCGGTCGATCAGGAGCGCTACGTCCAGCTCATCAACGACGCCCTCGCCGGCAACCGGATGCTGGTCATGCTCGCCGGCAAGGATCCCGAGCAGGAGACCCCGGGTCCCGAGGACCTCCACCCGGTCGGCGTCGCGGGCGTCGTGGCCCGGATGCTCAAGGTCCCCGACGGGACGCTTCGCATCCTCGTGCAGGGCGGCCAGCGCGTCGCCGTCCAGAGCTTCACCCAGGAGCAGCCCTACCTCGTCGCGCAGATCGAGGCGCTGCCCGACGTCGTCAGCGAGTCACCCGAGCTGACCGCGCTCACGCGCAACGTCCAGCAGACCTTCACCGACATCGTCGAGCAGGTTCCCTACCTGCCCGAGGAGCTCCAGATCGCGGTCGCCAACGTCGACGAGCCCAGCGCGCTGAGCCACCTCATCGCCAGCGCCCTGCGGATAAAGCCCGGCGAGAAGCAGGCGCTGCTCGAGGAGGTCGACGTCGCCAAGCGGCTGCGCCGCCTCTCGGAGATCCTCGCCCGCGAGCTCGACCTGATCTCGATCGGCTCACGCATCCAGTCCCAGGTGCAGTCCGAGCTCGACAGTTCGCAGCGCGAGTACTTCCTGCGCCAGCAGCTCAAAGCGATTCAGGAGGAGCTCGGCGAGCTCGACGGGTCCCAGGCCGAGGCCAACGAGCTGCGCCAGCAGCTCGACGCCCTCACGCTGCCCGAGGCCGCCCGCCGTCAGGCCGACCGCGAGCTCTCTCGCCTGGAGAAGCTCCCGCCGGCCGCGGCCGAGCACGGGATCATCCGCACCTATCTCGAGTGGATCGCCTCGCTGCCGTGGGGAAAGAGCACGGAGGACAACCTCGACCTCGAGCACGCCCGCGAGGTCCTCGACGAGGACCACTACGACATCGAGCAGGTCAAGGACCGCATCCTCGAGTTCCTCGCCGTCCGCAAGCTCGCGCCCGAGCGGGGCGGGTCGACGATCCTGTGCTTCGTCGGCCCCCCGGGGGTCGGCAAGACCTCGCTGGGGCGCTCCATTGCCCGGGCGCTGGGTCGCTCCTTCGAGCGCATCAGCATCGGCGGCGTGCGCGACGAGGCAGAGATCCGCGGGCACCGGCGGACCTACATCGGCGCGATGCCCGGCACGATCATCCGGGCGCTGCGCGACGCGGGGGCCGAGAACCCGCTGTTCATGATCGACGAGATCGACAAGATGGGAACGGACTACCGGGGCGACCCCGCCTCGGCGATGCTCGAGGTCCTCGATCCCGAGCAGAACTCCTCGTTTCGCGACCACTACCTCGACGTGCCCTTCGACCTCTCGAAGATCATGTTCGTGACGACCGCCAACACGCTGGACACCATCCCGGGGCCCCTGCGCGACCGCATGGAGGTCATCCAGCTTGCCGGCTACACCGAGGAGGAGAAGCTCGAGATCGCCAAGCGCTACCTGGTGCCGCGCCAGATCGAGCGCAACGGGCTCAAGCGCTCGCGCATCGCCTTCGCCGATGGCGCGCTGAAGGCGATCATCGCCGACTACACGCGCGAGGCCGGCGTGCGCAACCTCGAGCGCGAGATCGGGACCGTGTGCCGCAAGGTCGCGCGCCAGGTGGCCGAGGGCAAGGTCTCCAAGAAGGTCAGCATGTCGGCCAAGCGTGCCCGCGAGCTGCTGGGCAAGCGCCGGTTCTTCACCGAGGTCCGGCGGCGCACCTCGCGCCCGGGGGTCGCCACCGGGCTGGCGTGGACGCCCGCGGGGGGAGACGTCCTCTTCGTGGAGGCCACCGCGATGCCCGGCTCGGGCAAGCTGACCATCACCGGCCAGCTCGGAGAGGTCATGCGCGAGTCCGCTCAGGCCGCGCTCTCCTACCTGCGCGGGCACGCCGACGAGGTCGCCCCGCTGCTGGCCCAGGACTGGTTCGCGACCCACGACATCCACGTCCACGTGCCCGCCGGGGCGATCCCGAAAGACGGGCCGAGCGCCGGGATCACCATGGCGACGGCCCTGATCTCGCTGCTGTCCGGTCGAGCGGTGCGCGACGACGTGGCCATGACCGGAGAGATCACCCTGACCGGCCAGGTGCTGCCCATCGGCGGCCTGAAGGAGAAGGCACTGGCGGCACAGCGCAGCGGGATCGGCATGGTGATCGCCCCTCGCCTCAACGAGCAGGACGTCGACGACATTCCCGACCATCTGCGCGCCGATCTCGACTTCCGTTGGGTCGACCAGGTCGGCGCCGTCTTCGACGCGGCGCTCGAGGGCGCCGACGGACGTCGCCCGCGCCGCTGAAGCTGCGCCGCGGATTGTGCGTGGAGACTGCGCGTGTCCGGGTATGCTCCCGACACCAGCACACGTCCCGAGGGAGTTCAATGGCAGCCAAGAAACAGGCCGCAAAGGGTGCGGCGAAGGCCGGGAAGGCATACTCGAACGCGCGCACCAACCCCTACCTCCAGCGCCTCGCCACGGACTCCGAGCTGCGCGAGAACGTTCGCGAGGCGTACGAGTCGGCCCGCAAGGCCTACGAGCGGATGGCCAACGGCAAGACGCCGTCGAAGGTCCTCTTCGAGGACAAGAAGTTCCAGAAGGAGCTCTCGAACGCCGCCGAGTCGCTGCGCGACGCGGGGGCGACCCTGCGCCAGAGCCCCAAGAAGAAGAAGCGCCTGGGGGTCGGGAAGCTGCTCCTGGTCGGCATCGTGGGCGGCGTCGCCGCGCTCGCGCTGAGCGAGGGGCTGCGCTCCAAGGTGCTCGACCTCCTCTTCGGCGCCGAGGAGGAGTTCGACTACAGCTCGACGACCGCGCCGCCGGCCCCCGCGCCGGAGCCCGCGGCGCCGAGCCCCAGCACCTGACCCTTCGCTGAGTCGGGCAGGTCCAGTACGCGGAGGCGCCCTCGGGGCGCCTCCGTCAGTTAAGAAGAAGGGGGAGCGGCGGGTGAGGTCGGCGCCGGCAACGACGGAACGTTGTCTTTGTCTGAGTCGCCCTTGTCTGCGCCGTCGTCGCCGGCGGACTTCTTGCGGATGTACTCGGTGGACTCGCCGTCGAAGCCCTTCTTGGCGTAGCCGTCGGCGGCCTTGAGGGCAGCCTGCTCGGTCTTGAAGCGACCCGCCCACACGAGCCAGACGCCGGTCGTCTGGTTCTTGTACTTGCCCCCGTCGAGGATGCCGGCCTCGATGCCCTTCGCCTGCGCCTTGCGCGCGAACTTCTCGGCCTGTGACTTGCTCGTGGCGGAGAGCAGGACGACGGTGTACGCCTTCGTCTTGACCGGCCACCTGGCGACGGGGGCGGGCGTCGCGGCGGGCGGGACGTAGGGGCCGGCGCTCGGGCCGGTGCTCGGCACGGCCGCGGCGCTCGGATCGGCAGCCCCGGCCGACGAGCCGGAGTCAGACGAGGGGGACGGCAGCTTGGGGCCCTTGTCGTCGGTGTCGTTCTTGCTCGTCTTGGGCGGGACGGGAGTCTTCAGCGTGGGGACTCCCTGAGGGGTCGGAACGTCAGGGATCTGGGCCGCCGGCGGCGGGGCCGCCGCGACCATCTTTCGAACGGTCTTTGCTTTGGCGATCTCGGCGTCCTTGGCGACTTCGCTCAGGGCCAGTACGAGGCCCGCGACGAAGATGAGCGCCACGGAGGCCATGACCGCCGCGGGCTGATGCCAGCGCGTGGCGGTGTCCTCGATCCGGCTGCCGCACTCCAGGCACCAGTCCTGAACGGGGGAGGCACCGGCGCCGCACTCCGAGCACGAGCGCCCGGCTGTGGCCGCAGGAAGGCCAGCGGCGGGGAAAGGACCCTCGTGCCGCTCGGTGCTGGGGAAGATGCGATCGAAGAAGCGCTTCATCTACGGTTCCCGCAAACCGGGGTGCAAGTATAAGCGCGAGGGCGGGATCCGTGTTGCGGTTATGCACCAGGGCGCCCGGGCCGTTCCCGGGCGCCGCCTAGGATGTAGCAGCGTGACCGTCGAGCCCATCACGATCCTCCTCGTCGAGGACAGCCCGAGCGACGTTCTGCTCACGCAGGAGGCGCTGCGCGACGCGAAGATCGCCAACGAGCTCCACGTGGCGCGCGATGGTGAGGAGGCGATGGCCGCGCTGCGCCGGGAAGGCGCGCACGCCGGTCATCCGAGGCCCGACATCGTCATCCTCGACCTCAACCTTCCGCGCAAGGACGGGCGCGAGGTGCTGCGCGAGATCAAGGGCGACGACAACCTGAGGACGATCCCGGTGATCGTCCTCACCACCTCCTCGAGCGAGCGCGACGTGCTCGAGGCATACGATAACTACGTGAACTGCTACTTGACCAAGCCGATCGACTTCGAGGAGTTCATCAACGTCGTGCGCTCGATGGAGCACTTCTGGGTCTCGGTCGTACGCCTGCCTTCGGGTTGAGCGAGCGTCTTCGAGCGCTGCGCCCCGTTCGCGCGGCCCTTTTCGTCGCGATCGCTATGGTCGCCGTGCTCGTCCTCGCCCAGCTCGCTCTCCCCCCGCTCGCGGAACGGAGCCTGCGGGGCCGGCTGCAGAACGACGCAGAGGTCGAGCGCGTCGACGTGCGCGCCTTCCCTGCGGTCAAGCTGCTCTGGCGCCACGCCGATCGCGTGGAGGTCGAGCTCGGAGAGTTTCGGGCCGGCAGCGGACGCATCGCGGATCTCGTCGCCGAGACGGGAGGGGTCGACGAGGTGGACACGCGGGTGCGGACCCTGCGAACCGGGAAGTTGACGCTGCGCGGCGTCCGGCTGCGCAAGGACGGCGACCTGGTTCAGGGTGAGGCCCGGGTGAGCGACGCCGACGTGCGCGCGGCGCTGCCGGCGAGCTTCCAGGTCCGGCCCGTGCGGGTGGAGGGCACCGACCTGGTGCTCGAGGGCAGCGTCCGCGCGCTCGGGCGCTCGGTCGGCCTTAAGGCGCGGCTCGCCGTCCGCGACGGCGGGATCGTCATCGCGCCCGAGGGTGTGCCGCTCCTCGGCGGCTTACTCACGCTCACCGTGTTTCGAGACCCGCGGGTGCGGGTGGACTCCGTCGGGACGAGGGCCGCGCCGGGCGGGTTCGTCGTCACCGCGCGCGGGGGGCTGCGCTGAGCGCAGCGCGCTGGGCTAGCCCGAGCCCAGCTCGAGCTTCGGGCTTCGCCACGGAGCCTCGAGCCGCCGGGCGAGCTCGTCGCCGACCGCGACGGCGGCGATTCGCTCCTGTCGCAGCGAGTCGCGGTCGCGCAGCGTCACCGAACCGTCCCGGGCAGTCTGGTGGTCGACCGTGATCGCCCACGGCGTACCGATCTCGTCCTGCCGGCGGTAGCGACGGCCGATCGAGCCGCCCGGGTCGTACTCGGCGGGCATCCGGCGGCGGATCTCCTCGAAGATCCGCCGCGCCGCCTCGGGCTGGCCCTCCTTGCGCAGCAGGGGGAGGACCGCCACCTTGACCGGCGCGAGCAGCGGGTGAAGGCGCAGCACCACACGCGTCTCGCCCTCGATCTCCTCCTCGTCGTAGGCGTCGACGAGGAAGGCGAGCGCGGCACGGTCGGCGCCCGCCGCCGGCTCGATCACGTACGGGACGTAGCGCTCGCCGGACTGCTGGTCGAAGTACTCGAGCTTCTCACCGGAGAACTGCGCGTGCTGCTTGAGATCGAAGTCGCCGCGGTTGGCGATCCCCTCGAGCTCCTGCCAGCCGATGGGAAACAGGTACTCGACGTCGGCCGTGGCGCTCGAGTAGTGGCTGAGCTCGTCGGCCTCGTGCTCGCGCAGGCGAAGGTGATCCGGACGCAGGCCGAGGCGCTCGTACCAGTCGCGGCGCGCCTGCCTCCAGTAGGCGTACCACTCGGGCGCCTGGTCGGGCGCGACGAAGAACTCCATCTCCATCTGCTCGAACTCCCGCGTCCGGAAGATGAAGTTGCCCGGCGTGATCTCGTTGCGAAAGGACTTCCCGATCTGGGCGATCCCGAACGGCGGCTTCTTGCGCGCGAACTGGAGCACGTTCTTGAAGTTGACGAAGATCCCCTGGGCCGTCTCGGGGCGCAGGTAGGCGACCGAGCCGGAGTCCTTGACCGGCCCGACGGTCGTCTCGAACATGAGATTGAACTCCCGCGCCTCGGTCAGGTCGCACTCGGGGCCCTGGCCGGGATGGAGGGAGGGCTTGCGCGGACACGGAGCGTCCTCGAGCTTGTCGGCGCGGAAGCGCTGGCCGCAGGCGCGGCAGTCGACGAGCGGGTCGGTGAAGCCCGCGAGGTGCCCGCTGGCCTCCCACACCCTCGGGTGCTGAAGGATGGCCGAGTCGAGCGCCACCACGTCGTCGCGCTCCTGGAGCATGGCGTGCCACCAGCGCGCCTTGACGTTGCCCTTGAGCAGCACGCCGTAGTGGCCGTAGTCGTAGGTGGAGCCCAGTCCGCCGTAGATCTCCGAGCTCGGGAAGACGAAGCCGCGGCGCTTGCTCAGCGCGGTGATCTTCTCCATCGTGACGGCGTCGTCGACCACCGGTGAGCACGATACCCCGCTCCTATACTCAGCTCCGATGCCGATCTACGAGTACCGCTGCGATAACGGGCACACCTTCGAGGTGCTCCAACGGATGGCCGACCCCCCGATCGTCGCCTGCGAGGCGTGCGAGGCTCCGGTCAAGCAGGTCTTCCATCCGATCGCCGTGCACTTCAAGGGCAAGGGCTTCTACAACACCGACTACGGCACCAAGAACCGCCAGCGCGAGACCGCCGCGGCCGGTGAGGGCTCAGGTGGCGACGGCAAGGGCGAGAGCACGAAGGACGGCAAGAAGGACGAGTCCAAGAAGGGCGACGAAAAGAAGAGCGAGGCCAAGAAGGGCGAGGGCGCCAAGAAGGCAGAGTCTTCCGCGACCTCCTCGAAGTCCCCTTCGGCCTCCAAGTCTGACTGACCCTGGCCGGCCCTCACCGATCCCGAGCGGCTTGCCGAGTGGCTCGGGGAGGCACTGACCGTCGAGCTGCGGCCCGGCGGCGAGCTCGTGCTGCGCCTGCCCGATGGCGAGGAGCGTCGCGGCTTCGTGGAGGAGACCGACCCGCCCGCCGCGCTCGTCCTCTGGTGGCGGCCGGTCGACGAGAGCGGCGAAGAGGGGGAGCTCACACGGGTCGCCTTCCTGCTCGAGGTCGACGAGGGGGGCACGCGCCTTCGCGTCGTCGAGTCTCGGCCGTTCTCCCGCCTCGACGCGCGCGGCATCGAGCTTCCAGCACCTCGCCGCGCGCAGGGCGGACAGGCCCGCGGCCCGCTCGCGCTGGTCGGCTGATGGCAGACCGGCCTGTCGGCTTCGTAGGCCGCTCCTCTACCCAACCGTTGCCCCGTGGGCATGCGGACGTGACCCCCGACGCTCCGGGCCCGGTCTTCGACGCGCTTGCGGATCCGACGCGGCGCCGGCTTCTCTGGATGCTCGGCGAGCGCGGCGCCGCGTCGGCAACGGAGCTCGCCCGCGAGCTTCCGGTAACGCGGCAGGCGGTGGTCAAGCACCTCGGCGCGCTCGCGGCGGCCGGCCTGGCGACCTCCGCCCGCCAGGGCCGCGAGGTTCGCTACCGGCTGACTCCGGCGCCCCTATCGGATGCCGCGGCGTGGATGGCGCGGGTCGGTGCGGAGTGGGACGAGCGACTGGCGGCGCTCGACCGTCACCTCGCTTGCGGATAGGCGCCTTCGGGTGATCAGCGCCTGCGGATCGTGGCCGCAGATCTCGGGCGCCGGACGGGCCACGCGACTGATTTGGCTTCGCTTGACAATGCCGCGGGAGAACCTCAGCCCTTGAGGAACTTGCGGACCTCCGAGCGCCTCTCCTGCTCGGAGATCACCAGACCCTGACCGCCGTCGGGCAGCGTCTCTGCGCCTGAGGGCCGCAGGACGCGCGGCGGGGGGGAGCCGCCGAGCGAGAGGTCGATGAAGAGGCCGATCAGGGAAGGACCTCCCATGTCGCTGCGGATCGCCTGGGGCGCCGACCACGAAGCCCACGGCAGTCGGAGGAAGGTGCCGGGGGAGGCGACCCGATTCTTGATCGCCCCGATGACCTGCTGCTGGCGCTGCGCGCGGTTGATGTCGTTCTCACGTGGGTTGCAGTCGTTGGAGCGGATGCGCGACAGGGCGAGGACCTGACGGCCGTTGAGGTGGCGGGTCTGGCCCCGCCTGAAGCGGATCGTCACCCCGCCGTTCCGCGTTCCTCCGTCGACCTTCGCACGGATGCAGCGCTGGGCGGTGAAGTCGATGCCTCCGAGCGAGTCGACGAACTGCGGGAAGTTCTCGAAGTCCACCTCGACCACGTGGTTGACCTCGACGTCGAGGAAGCTCTTGACGGCGCGGATCGCGAGCTGTGGCCCTCCGATCGCGTAGGCCGCGTTGATCTTGTTGCGACCGGAGTCGGGGATGTCGACGACCGTGTCGCGAGGGATCGAGAGCCGGGCGGACTTCCCGCCGCCGACGCGCAGCAGCATGATCGAGTCCGAGCGGCTGGGCTGGCCGACCTTGTTGGCGCCCTGCTCGAGTGAGCCGCTCGAGCGGGCGTCCGAGCCGAGCACCAGGACCGTCGATCCGGACAGGACGACGTTCCCCCCGCCGTCGAGCGCGTTGCGGGCGGCGCTGGAGACGTCGTCGCGGCGAATCTCCGCGCTGACCAGGAAGAGCACGAGCGAGAGCCCGAGCCAGAAGACCACGGCGAAGACCGCGGTGATGACCAGCTGGCGCCAGGCGACCCGGCGTGGGCTCCGGCGGCCCGGCTCGCGCCGGAGGTCGTCGAGGCCCTCGGGCTCTCTGCCGCGGCGGCCGCGCATCCGATCCAGGAGGCCGGGCTTGGAGCGGTAGAGGGTGTAGCCGCCGCCGGCGACAGCACCGGCCGTGCCACGCCCACTTCCCGGCGCTTCGCGACCCTCTCGCCGCTCCGCGCCCTCCACTCCCGGCGCCGAGCGTCCCACTGCCGGCGCTGCGCGTCCCTCCCCCGGCGCTTCGCGACCCTCGCGCGGCGCCGCGCCCGGTTCGCTTCGCTTTCCCGGCCCCGCACTTGGCCTGGCTGCGTCGGCTCCATGCTCATCCGGAGCGAACCGCTCGCTTGGAGGCTGCTGCTCACGCCGCCCCTCCCGCTTCGGGCCGACGCGGCGACCGCCGCGATAGAGCGTGTAGTCCGGGCGCTCCTCGCCCTCCGGAGGGCGCCGTGGAGGCTCGGGTGGGTCCGGCATCGGCCGCGTATAGTGGCCCACATGGCGGTCGGCTGCGTCGTCGGCGTCGACCTCGGCGGCACGAAGCTGCTGGCCGGATCGGTGGACCCCGACCTCAACGTGCACCATCGTGCCCGGCGCGTGGCCCAGGGGGTCGAGCAGCGGGCGCTCATCGAGCTCGTGCGCGACGCCGTGGAGCAGGTCATCGCGGCGACGCCGCACGAGGTGACCGGGGTGGGCTTCGGGATCCCGTGCCTCATCGATCAGCGGACGGGCACGGCGGTGATGGCGGTCAACCTCGCGATCAACGATCTGCCCTTCGGCGACGTGATGGCCGAGCGCCTGGGCCTTCCGGTCTTCGTCGACAACGACGCCAACTGCGCCGCGCTCGCCGAGCATCGCCACGGCGCCGCGCGAGGCGCCGAGCACGTGGTGCTGCTGACCATCGGGACCGGGATCGGAGGCGGTCTCGTCCTCGGCGGTGAGATCTACCGCGGTGCGGTCGGCGCGGGAGCCGAGCTCGGCCACTGCGTGGTGGAGATCGACGGCCCGCGCTGCCAGGGCCAGTGCCCGAACCGCGGATGCCTCGAGGCGGTCGCCTCGGGGACCGCGCTCGCGCGCGAGGCGCGCCGCCTGGCCGAGGAGCAGCCGGGCTCGGCGCTCGGGCGCGCGTTAGCGTCCGGAACCGCGATCACCGGCATCCTCGCGACCGAGCTCGCACACGACGGCGACCCAGCCGCACGGGAGGTCGTGGAGCTCATCGGTCGCCGGCTCGGAGTGGGCATCGCCAACTACGTCAACGTGTTCAACCCGGAGGTGGTCGTCATCGGGGGCGGCGTGATGGCCGCCGGCGAGATGCTCCTCGCGCCCGCACGCGAGGAGATGGCCGCGCGCGCGCTACATCCCTCACGCGACGTCGTCTCCATCCGCGCCGCGCATTTCGGCGCGGAGGCCGGCATGGTGGGCGCCGCGACGCTGGCCATGGAGGGCATCGCCGCGCGGCGCCGGGCGGCGGCGTGAGCAGCGGCGGGCCGGCGTGAACCGGTTGCGTTCAGGGCCGGGCGACGGCGTGAGCGGCGGCGGGCCGGGATGGACGGGTCGCCTTGGGGGTCGGGCGGCGGCATGAGCAGCGGTCGCCTCGTGGTATGCCCGACGCCGATCGGCAACCTCGAGGACGTGACCCTTCGGGTTCTCTCCGCGCTGCGCGACGCCGACCTCGTCGCTTGTGAGGACACGCGGCGCACGCGCGTGCTGCTCGACCGTTACGGGGTGCGCGCAGAGCTGCTCAGCTACCACGAGCACAACGAGCGCGAGCGCGCCGCACAGCTCGTGGAGCGCATGCGCGGCGGGTCGGTCGTCGCGTTGGTCTCCGACGCCGGGATGCCGCTCGTCTCGGATCCCGGCTTCGTCCTCGTCCAGGGGTGCGTCGCGGCCGGCCTGGCCGTGGAAGTGCTCCCGGGCCCCTCGGCGGCCATCGCCGCCCTCGTGGCCAGCGCGCTGCCCGCCGATCGCTGGCGCTTTGCCGGGTTCCTCCCGCGTAAGCGCGCAGAGCTCCAGTCGCTCTTCGCCTCACCGGAGACGCTCGTGGCCTTCGAGTCTCCGCGCCGGATCGCGGCTTCGCTGGGCCTTCTGGCCGAGCTCGACCCTGGTCGCCCGGTCGCCGTGTGCCGCGAGCTGACCAAGCTCCACGAGGAGGTGGTGCGGGGCACGGCGTCCGAGACGGCGCGCCGCTACGAGGGGCAGCCGCCCAAGGGCGAGGTCGTCCTCGTGGTCGGTCCGGCGACCGAGCCGCCGAGCGAGGTCGAGCCTGCGCTGGCCGCGCTGCGCCGCCTGGTTGAAGCGGGCGCCAAGCCGCGACCGGCGGCATCGGTCGTGAGCGAGCTCACCGGCGTCTCTGCCAACGACCTCTACAGAGCGCTCACAGCTTCGTAAAGAAACACGCACGGACAGCGTGGTGGAGCACCGTGCGGCCTAGCGTGAGGGCATGTCCCGCCTCGCGCTCCTCCTCGCCCTCGCCGTCCTGGCCACCGTCCTGGCTCGCGACGTGGTCTCAGTCCCGGATGCCACCGCGTCCGGCGCCGCGGCCGCCTCCGATCCGGTTAGGCGGCTCAGGGCCGAGCGCGGCCCGTGGCGATGGCCCGTCGAGGGTCCGATCCTCTCGACCTTCCGCTACGGGCCCGACCCCTTCGCCCGCGGCCAGCGGCGGGGCATTCGCATCGCCGCGCCGGTGGGGACTGCCGTGCGCTCCGCCTGCGCCGGTGGCGTGCGCTTCGCCGGCTCGGTGGGGACGTCGGGCCGCGTAGTGAGCGTCGTCTGCGGTCGCTGGACGGCGACCTACCTTCATCTCGCGGACCTTTCCGTCCGTCGCGGGGAGTCGGTGGGGCGGGGGCAGCGAATCGGTGCGGTCGGGCGCAGCGGGCGACCACGACTCCCGGACTCGCACCTCGCGTTCGGCGTGCGCCGGGCCGGCAGCCGTTGGGACTACGTCGACCCGCTCGCCCTCCTGCCTCCACTCCCGGGAGCTCCACCTCCGGCACTGGTGCCGCCGGCCCGGCGCAACCCGCTTCGTCTCCCCCCGGCGCTCGGCCCGACACCGGCCGCCGAGCGAACGCCGAGTCCCGCGCCGCTCGAGGTTCCCGCTCCTGAAGTCGCACCACGCCCCGACCCGCTACAGCTCCCAGGTCGCGCCGCCCGAGGCGGGGAAGGATCGGCTCCGCCGATTCCCCTGGCGGCTTGGATCGGGCTGGCTGCGCTCGCCGGCTCGCTCGGCGCGGGCCCGGTCCGCGGTCGGCGACGGCGGCGCCGCGAGCAATGGGCTCGGAGTCGCAGGATCGCGAGCTCGCCAGGCCTGAGCGCAGACGGCTGATTCGGTCACAAGGCCGTCATGCTTACTGCCGCTCCGAGGAGTCATGACTGACCACGTGATCGCCTGGACCCACGCAATATTCAGTGCGGTCCTAGCCGCCGCCGTCGTGGCTGCGGCAACGAGGGTCCGCCTGCTGCCCGAAGTGATCGACGTGTCGATCATCCCCACGGGATCCGGCGTGCTAAGCCTCATGTTCGTCTCTTACGGCGGGCTGCGACGCTTTCATCCCGACCGGATCGCGCGCCTGTCCATGCTCGGAACCTTGCTCGGCGGGGTTGTCGCCGCCGCCGCGCTGCTCATCGCCCTCGCGGTCGATGTACTCTGATAGAGCCATGCTGCGCGCCCTACTCCCCTACCTGCTGGTCGCAGCACTCGTAGTCGTGGCCGCAGCGATCGCGTACGGCCTCGGCGGGCCTACGTGGCTGATCTACGCCGCACTGCTGGTCGCCGGAATCACGGTCCTTCCAGGCTACGACCGCTGGGAAAACCGGCACCGCTAGCCAGCCGCAAACACGACCCGCATCACACACATCGCCCCGGGCGCACGAGCTCGTCGCCTCGGCCTAATTTAATTAACGACCCCGCCGGGAGAGCACTCAGCCCGAGCAGAGTCTGAGGAGAGGACTCGGTCGTGACGGTTGAGCACTAGGGCGGCGGCTGGTTCGGGTCTTGGCTCGGCAGGCGCCCGGAGACGAGGTCGGGAATCGCCTCGGGCCGCTGGGGTCGAGCGAAGTGGAAGCCCTGAGCGAAGTGGCAGTCGAGGTCTCGCAGGCATTGGAGCTGCTCCGGGGTCTCGACGCCCTCGGCCACGACGCTCATCCCGAGCGCCCGACCCAGGTCGATGGTGGCGGCCACGATCATGAACGCGCTCGGCTCGCTGCCCAGGCGAGAGATGAAGGAGCGGTCGAGCTTGAGGATGTCGAGCGGGAAGCGCTGCAGGTAGTTGAGCGAGGAGTAGCCCGTGCCGAAGTCATCGAGCGCGATCCGCACCCCGAGCGCTCTGAGTGCGGCCAGGATGTCGGTCGCCGACTGAGCGGTCTCCATCAGGAGCGTCTCGGTCAGCTCGAGCCACAGGCGGGTGGGATGCACTCCGGTGCGTCGAAGGGCGTTGCCGACGATCTCTGGCAGCGCGTCGGTGAGCTGGCGGGCCGAGAGGTTGACCGAAACTCGCAGCGAAGGCCGATCCGGGTCGGGTTGCTGCCAGCGGGCGGACTGCCGGCAGGCCTCCTCCAGGACCCATGTTCCCAAGTCGACGATCAGCTGGCTCTCTTCCGCAAGGGGGATGAACTCCGCGGGTGCGAGCAAGCCCCGTTCGGGGTGCTGCCACCGGACCAGAGCCTCGACGCCGACGACGCCGCCGTCGGCGAGCGAGACGATGGGCTGGTAGACGAGGCGCAGATCGTCGCACCCGATCGCTTGACCCAGTTCGCGCTCGAGATTGAGGCGGCCGACCACGCGGGCGCGCAAGTCGGCGTCGAAGAACTCGTAGCGGTCGCGACCGCGCTCCTTTGCGCGATGCATCGCGGTGTCGGCGTCGTGGATCAGCTCGTCGCGAGTGCTCTGGCCTGCACTCGTCACCGCGATCCCGATGCTCGCGGTGATGCGCAGCTCGCTGCTCTCCAGCAGGAACGGTGGGGCGAGCGCCGCGGCGATCCGCTCGGCCACGCGAATCGCGTTCTGCTCGCTGTTGAGGTTCTCGCAGAGAACGACGAACTCGTCGCCTCCCCAGCAGCTCAATGTCTGGCCGCCGAAACGAGCCTTGGTATCGCTGGAGCGAAGCGTCTCCCCCAACCGCCCGGCGACCTGCACGAGCAGCCGATCGCCCACCGGGCTCCCAAGGCTCTCGTTGATCGCCTTGAAGTCATCGAGGTCCACGAAGAGGATCCCCACCGTCGACGCGTCTCGCTTTGACCGCTCGAGAGCATGCTCCACCCGGTCGCGCAGCAGCGTGCGGTTCGGCAACCCGGTGAGCACATCGTGGATGGTCTGGTGGGCGAGCTGCTGCTCGGCCTTCCTGCGCTCGCCGATCTCATGGCCGCTTCGCTCGCGCAACGAGCGCTCGCCCTCGAGCGCTCGCAACATCTTCAACACGAGCGCGAGCACGCCCGCCATCCCCCGCAGGAGATCCAGCGCCTCCTGGCTGAAGGCGTCGTCGCCGCACCTCGCGACGATCAGCTGTCCGTTCTGCCCGTCATCGAGAGCGGCGGCGGCGGCGACGCAGGTTCCGAGGCCGAGGACCTCGACGGCGTAGCCGCCGCCACTCGCGACCGCCAGGAGCTTCTCTTCAGGTACTTCAGCCGACGCAAAGCCGATCGACGCCTCGACCGACCCGCCTCTCACGAGCGCGCCCACCTCGGCGTCGAGAACCTCGGCGGCCCGCTCGACCCCGCCGCGCATCGCAGACTTCTCTTCGGTGAACGACGAGACGAAGGCCAAGAACTCGGCCAGCTGTGGTTTCGACCAGCCCTCCACCGGGTTGCGCACCTAGCCTGCCGCCAGCCCCACGAGCGTTTCTCTGGAGATGCCCCGAACGCCACGAATGCGCGCGATCACGACAGAGGGGCAGGTATCGCCAGCGTTATGCTTCTTTCTGGGCGTACCTAGCTCGACGCGCATCGCGATACCCCAGGCGCCGGGACCACGGCGTTGGCAGAATGCTCAATGCACGCTGAGTGATCAAGCTACATACCGTGACCGCTGGTGTCAAGCTTTGCGCGCCGCTTACCGCGCAGCGCAGACTGGGCAGCCTCCGATCCGGGGCACGGGCTCCCGTGTGATCTCCGCCGTGCGCAGGTCCAGTAACAGCGCGGTGCCGGCGGTGGCCGGGGGCGCCAGCCCGGTGATCAGGTGAACGATCTCGTTGGCGATGAGCGATCCGACGAGCCCGCAGGCAGGACCGAACGTCGCCGAGACGCGAGGGTGGAGGCGGCCCTGTGCGGCGATCTCGTCAAGCAGGGGATGCTCGGCTCGCCAGACTGACTCCTGGCAATGAAGGCAGCCTGACTTCCCGGGCAGATAGGTCGGCCCGACACGGATCTTCGGCGGGAACTGGCTGGCCGCAATCCACGGGATGCCGGCGGCGAAGCAGGCCGAGTTGATCCATTGGCCGATGGCAAAGGGGGGCCAGTCGGCGGTGCCGACGACGGCATCGCAACCGGCGATGAGCTCGCTTACTTCGCTGGTCGACGCGAGCCGCCGCGCGATCGGGTGCACCTCGACGGCCGGGTTGAAGCGCTGGATGGCCCTCGCTGCGGCGGCGGCCTTGGGGTGATCGACGTCGCAGGCCCCGTAGAGGACTTGACGATTGAGGTTGGACAACTCGACCCGGTCGCCGTCTATGAGATCGAGGCGACCGACGCCGGTGCAGGCAAGACCCAGAGCCGCCCAGCTACCCAACCCACCCACGCCGATGATGGCGACGCGGCTGGCCGCCAGGCTCCGCTGGCAGCCGGCACGGCTGGTACCCGGCGCGCCGATCTCGGAGAAGTAGGCCAGCTGTCGGTCATAGCGTGCGCGATCGTCTGCGTCGAGCAGGACGTCGTCGCCGACGTCCTCGATCAGACCGAGCTCGTCGAGCTGGGAGAGAGCCTCCTCGAGCGCCAGCGTGCCGCCGAACCGAGCCTCTAGCTCGGCGACCGGGGCTGCGTGCTCGAGGGCTTCCAGGAGCTCTCGCTCGGGCTCCGACGGTTCGCGGATGACGAGATCCTCGTCTGCGCCGGGCCTCAGGATGTAGAGCGCTCCCTCGGAGCTTCGAAAGCAGTCGAGGGTCGACTTGAGCCTCGGACGGCGCAGACCGGCGATGCTGGAACCACCCATGGCTGAGAGCCGCAGCTCGGAGAAGCAACACGTCCCCGTTCGTCCGGCGCCACAGATCGGGGCGCCAGACGACGGGGGCGGCACCGCTAGGCCCCCTTGACGACCGACGCGGCGGGGACCGCCTTCTTCGGCAGCTTCTCGATTCGCAGCACAGTTCACCTCCTTTCCTGAGTCGACGGCTTCCCCGCGCGACGAGCGACGTAGACGGTCTTGTGCCGTCGCTCGTCGGCGGGACCCACGATCGCGCCCTCGGCGTCCTGTGCGTACGCCCAGGTTGCGGAGAAGCCCGACTCCGCGAGGGCGGCGCGAACCAGCGGCTCGGGATGGTGGCGCTGGAGATGGCGGCTCGTAGACCGCTGCCAGCGGCCATCGCCCGCCGGGGCGAACGCTTCGATCCTCGCTTCCACGCGACAGCCCGGCGCAGGATCCGGCGGGCCGCTGCCCCGCCACGCGAAGAACAGCTCGCCGTCGTCGATCGAGCGGTCCGCCGCGAACACGGCGGAGTACGTGGCCAGCGTGTTGAGGTCGAAGACGTAGAGCCCACCGGCACGCAGGTTGCGCGCGACCCCGGCGAACGCCGGCCGCAAGTCGGCCGGCTCGAGCAGGTAGTTCACGGCGTCTGCCAAGCACAGCGCCAGGTCGAACTCGCCCCAGACGGGCAGGTCGCGGATGTCGGCCACGTGGAGCTCGACCTCGAGCGTCTTCTCGGCTGCCCGGGCGACCATGGCGGGGGAGAGATCGCACGCGACCACGTCGTAGCCGCGCCGCAGGAAGGGCTCGAAGCTCTTGCCGGTCCCGCAGCAAACGTCGAGCAGGCGGCGTCCGTTCAACCCGTGTCGGAGGGCCAGCGCCTCGAGGGCGGCGCCCCAGCACTCGTAGTCATGGTCGGCGGTGAAACGGTCATACCAGGGCGCGAGGTCCTCGTAGGCCGCCAGAGCCGGCGAAGCGGTCATAGACGCCATCTCTATGTAGGACCCGCCGACCACTCAAGAACGTTTCAAATGATCGACGACCGCGTGGCCATTCTGCGTGGTTATGAATACTCATCACATCTCTCACCCGGCTCGTCCCGACTGGGACTGGGCCTCTGCCCGTGTGCAGTGCCTGCGCTTCGCTCGACGGCTTCTCGACAACGAGGAGGACGCCCAGGAGGCCGTTCAGGAAGCGTTGATCCGAGCCTGGCGCAAGCGCGATCAGTGCCGCGAGGACGGCGGCATTGCCTGGATGCTCGGGATCACTCGCAATGAGGCCCTGCGAGTGGTCCAGGGCCGCCGGCACCACGAAACGACCGAGCTCGAGGTCGCAGCCGACCTGGCCGTGCCGTGCGAGACGGACGACGTCATCGCCCGTGTGCAGATCCACCGCCTCATGGAGGACTTTCCGGTGGAGGACCGGAAGCTGCTTGCGCTGCGCTACGAGGAGGACTTGACCCATTCAGCGGTAGCCGAACGAACAGGAATACCCGAGCCAACCGTTAGGGTTCGCCTCCACCGGCTGCGCCGCCGGCTGCGGACGTCACTTCAGGAGTCCTTGTGAACCACCCCGAAGCCACCCTCGACCAACGCCTTGCCAAGGCACTTTCCCATCCTCTTCGGATGCGGCTGCTCACCCTGCTCAACCAACGGGTCGCATCACCGGTCGAGCTCGCGGGCGAGCTCGGTGAGCGGCTGGGCAACGTCAGCTACCACGTTCGCATACTTCTCGAACTGGGCTGCATCGAGCTCGTCTCGACCACCCCCAGACGCGGAGCGCTCGAGCACCACTACCGCGCCCTGCAGAGGCCGATTCTCGGAGCCGAGGATTGGGCGGAGATACCACTGAGCGTCCGGCGCGAGATCGCCGACGGCCTGCTGACGCAGATCGCGAAGGACATCGGGGCCGCAGGCAAGCGCGGCGGCTTCGATCGCAGCGACGTCCACTTGACGCGCACGCCACTGGTGCTCGATGACGCGGGATGGGAGGAGCTCGGTGAGCGGATGCAGGCCGTGCTCGACCGCGCGCTCGAGATCCAGGCCGAGAGCGCCGGACGGGTCATAGCGCGCCGCGCGCAGGGCGACCCGGCGGCGGAGACGTTCGCGACGAACCTGGTCATGCTGCTCTTCGAGCAACCATCGCCCCAGCGCAAGCGCCGTCCCCGTTAGAACGCTTCGCTGCGCGATCCCCGTCCTGCTGGCGTGCGCGCTGTGTGCGCTCGCGCTCGCCGGCTGCGGCGGAGGCAAGCCACGCGCGGCCGGGTCGGACGCCGGGAGGTCCGACGGCACCCTCACCGTGGTCGCGAGCGGCGACTTTCAGCACGTGGACCCCGGAGAGGCCTATTACCAGTTCGACTGGCTGATGACCTACGCGACGCAGCGCCCGCTGTACGCCTTCGAGCCCGATCAACTCGATCGAGCGTCGACCGACTTGGCCGCGGCGCAGCCCCGGATCTCCGACGCCGGCCTGACTGTCGCGGTCCGGCTGAAGCCCAACGTCAAGTTCGGCCCGCCCGTCAACCGGGTCGTCACCTCCCACGACGTCAAGTACGCCATCGAGCGGGCCTTCACCGCGGCGGTGCCCAACGGCTACGTCAGCACCTACCTCGGAGTCCTCGCGGGCGCGCCCCCGCCCAGGCAGAAGAGGCGCCCGGAGATAGAAGGCATCGAAACGCCCGACGATCAGACGATCGTCTTCCGGCTGGCCAAGCCGTCCGGCGCCTTCGTCAAGGCCTTGTCGCTGCCCGTGACCGCCCCGGTTCCTGCCGAGTACGCGACCAGGTTCGACTCCAGTACGCCGTCGACGTACGCAAGCCGCCAGGTCGCGACCGGCCCGTACATGATCGAGAACGACTCCGCCGGGAAGATCACCGGCTACCGGATGGGCCGCAGCATGACGCTGGTCCGAAACCCCAGCTGGGATGCGGGGACGGACTTTCGCCCCGCCTACCCCGACCGGATCGAGTTCTCGCTCGGCAACGAGGACACCGGAGTCGCGGCGCGCCGGATCCTCAACGGAAAGGCCATGGTCAACGGCGACTTCGCACCGGAGCCAGCCGATCTGCGCAAGGCACTCGACCAGCGTCGCACCCAAGTCAGCTTCGCCGGCCTGGGCGGCCAATACGTGGCCCTGAACACGAGGGTGGGACCGTTGCGGACTCTCAACGTTCGCAAGGCGATCGTGGCGGCCACCGACCGCGACGCCCTGCGACTGGCCCACGGCGGCGCGACCGCCGGCCCGGTCGCGACGCACTTCCTGTCTCCCGGCATTCCCGGCTTCGAGCAGGCCGGTGGGTTGAAGGGACCTCGATTCGACTTCCTCGCCAACCCGGAAGGAGACATGCGGCTGGCAGCTGACTACATGCGCCGCGCCGGCTACCCGAGCGGTAGGTACACCGGCAACCAGACGCTGGTCATGGTCGGCGACGATACGGGCGTCGGTGCGCGAACGGCGGAGGTCTTTCAGGCACAGCTACGGCGGCTGGGCTTCAAGGTCCGGCTGCGGCAGGTAGCGCGCGAGGCGATGCTCTCGCGCTACTGCGGAGTCCCGAGCGAGGAGGTCGCCGTCTGCCCGAACGTCGGCTGGGTGCCCGACTTCGCCGACGGCCAGGCGATGCTCGACGCCTCCTTCAACGGCGAGAGCATCGCCCCGGAGAACAACTACAACTGGCCCCAGCTGGATGTTCCGGCGATCAACGCGGCCATGTCTCGCGCGCGAACCATTCGCGACTTCGAGCCTCGGGCACGGGCCTGGGCGGCGATCGATCGCATGGTGACCGCCCAGGCGCCGGCGGTTCCCTATCTCTGGAACCGGGTTGGCTGGATCCGTTCAAGCGACGTACGCGGTGTCATCTCGCGCTGGAACGCGACCTGGGACCTCTCGTTCACCTCTGTCCGCTGAGCCTGCTGCGTTCCGTGGGCTGCCGCGGAGGGGCCCCAGGGCCCCCGATATCGTCTCCGCTCCCCCGTGCCCTATTACGTCACCACGCCGATCTACTACGTCAACGCCGCGCCGCATCTGGGGCACGTCTATACGACGGTCGGCGCCGACATCCTCGCGCGCCACATGCGCCAGCGCGGCGAGGACGTCTTCTTCCTGACCGGCACCGACGAGCACGGCGAGCCGGTCGTGCAGGCGGCCGAGCGGGAGGGGATCACGCCACGCGAGCTCGGTGACCGAAACGCGCCTCGCTTCCGCGACGCTATGGCGCGGGCGGGCGCCTCGAACGACTTCTTCATCCGCACCACCGACCCCGAGCACCACGCACGGGTCGCCGAGATCCTCCAGCGCGTCCACGACAACGGCCACGTCTACGCCGGCAAGTACGAGGGCTGGTACTGCCCGCGCTGCGCGGACTTCAAGACTGATTCGGAGATCGCCGAGGGCAATACCTGCCCGATCCACGGGATCGCGTTGGAATGGCAGGACGAGGACAACTGGTTCTTCCGGCTCTCCTCCTTCCAGGAGCGACTCGAGCGCCTCTACGAGGAGCGCCCAGACTTCGTCCTGCCGCGCACGCGGCGAAACGAGGCCAGCGCGTTCGTCGCGCAGGGGCTGCGCGACGTGTCGCTCTCGCGGGCGAACATCTCCTGGGGAGTGCCCGTCCCCTGGGATCCCGAGCAGGTCTTCTACGTGTGGTTCGACGCCCTGCTCAACTACGTCACCGCGCTGGGCTATGCGCGGCCGGGTGAGGATCTGACCGAGCGCTTCTGGCCGGCGAGCTTCCAGATCATCGGAAAGGACATCCTCAAGTTCCACGCGGTCTACTGGCCCGCGCTGCTCATTGCCGCCGACCTCGAGCCGCCGCGCCACCTCTTCGTCCACGGCTTCCTCCTCTCGCCGACCGGCGGCGAGGACGGCGGCGACGCGAGCGGCGGCACGCTGGAGAAGATGTCCAAGTCGCGCGGGAACGTGATCGACCCCTTCGCGGTGATCGACGCCTTCGGCGCCGACGCGCTTCGCTTCTACTGCTTTCGCGACGTCTCCTTCGGGCAGGACGGCCCGGTCTCGGAGGCGGGCTTCGCGACTCGCTACGAGACCGAGCTTGCCAACGAGTACGGGAATCTGGCCAACCGGACGCTGGCGATGATCGACCGCTACCGCGGCGGGGCGACGCCCGACGTCGATCTCGATCCGGTGCTGGCGCCCGACTTCGACGGCCTGCGCCAATCCGTCGAAGGGCTCCTCGACCGTGCCGAGGTCACCGCCGCGCTGGAGGAGATCTGGGAGCGCGTGCGCCGCCTGAACCGCTACGTCGAGGAGCAGGCGCCGTGGAAGCTGGCCAAGGAGGAGGGGGGCGCGGGCGACCTCGACCGGGCTCTACGCTCGCTCGCCGAGGGGCTGCGTGTGGTGACCGTGCTCCTGCACCCCTACATGCCCGAGAGCACCGAGAAGCTGCTGGCGGCGCTCGGCCGCGAAGAGCTCGACCTGGGGGGCGCGAGCTACGGTGCGGCGCCAGGCGGAGCGCGAACCGGCGCGCTCGAGCCGCTCTTCCCCAAGCGGTGAGGGCGAGAGGCGCTCCACGGTGATCGACACCCACGCCCATCTCGACCAGCTCGAGCGACCCACGTCGGACGTGGTGGCCGATGCGGAGGCCGCCGGGGTCCGCCGCATCCTGGCGATCGGAATGGACTCCGCGTCGTGCCGCGCGGCGCTCGCCGCGGCCGAGAGCTTCCCCCAGGTGCTCGCCTGTGTCGGGCGCCATCCGAACCTGGCGACCGGCTTCGACGACGCCGACCTCTCAGAGCTCCACGCGCTCGCGGCGCATGAGCGCTGCGCCGCGGTGGGCGAGACCGGCCTGGACTTCTACCGCGATGGTGCGCCGCGAGCCGACCAGGAGCGCGCCTTTCACGGTCAGATCGACCTCGCGCGTGCCACCGGGAAGCCGCTCGTCATCCACACGCGCGATGCCGCCGAGGAGACCATCGCCATCTTGCGCGAGCGCGCCGCCGGCCTGCGGGTCATCCTGCACTGCTTCTCGATGCCCGAGCGCCTGGCCGAGTGCCTCGAGCAGGATTGGTGGATCTCCTTCGCCGGCACCGTGACCTACCCGAGCGCGCCCGACCTGCGCGAGGCGGCGGCGCGGGTCCCCGACGATCGTCTGCTCGTCGAGACCGATGCGCCCTATCTCGCGCCCCAGCCGGTGCGGGGGAAGCCCAACGAGCCGCGCCACGTCGTGCACACCGCCCGGACGGTCGCCGAGCAGCGGGGGCTGGCCTACGACGAGCTCGAGGCGCTCGTGGAGCGCAACGCCGCGGAGGTTCTGGGGTGGTGATCGCGCCCCAACCGCGCGAGCCGACCCAGCCGAGCCTGCGCCGCCTGCGCCGCTTCGACGTTCGCCCCAACCGCTCGCTCGGTCAGAACTTCCTCGTGGACTCGAATCTCCTCGAGGTCATCTCCCGCACCGCCGATCTCGACGCCGACGACGTCGCGCTCGAGATCGGCGGCGGGCTGGGCGTGCTCTCCGAGCATCTCGCTCCGCGCTGCGCCCACGTTCACGTCGTAGAAGTCGACCGCCTCCTCGAGCCCGCGCTCCGCGATGCGCTCGACCCTTTCGACAACGTCTCGCTGCACCTCGACGACGTCATGGCGCTCGACCTGCCCGCGCTTGCGCCCCAGCCGACCCGGGTCGTCGCCAACCTGCCCTACGGCATCGCCGCCGGTGCGCTGCTCAAGACGGTGGAGGAGCTTCCTACGGTCACCCGCTGGGTGGCCATGGTCCAGCGCGAAGTCGGGGAGCGGCTTGCTGCTCGGCCGGCCACGGGCGCCTACGGCGTGCCCTCCGTCCTCGCGCAGCTGGCTTGCGAGGTCCGCGTCCTGCGGCCGGTGTCGCGGACCGTCTTCGTTCCCGTCCCCAACGTCGACTCGGTCCTCGTCGCTCTCGTCAGAAGGGCCGGCGCCGCTCCTGCGGGCCTGCGCCGCCTGGTCCGGGCCGGCTTCGCGCACCGCCGCAAGGCCCTGGCCCGCTCGCTCGCGCTCGCCGGCGAGGCGGACCGCGATCGCGCCCGCTCGGCGCTCGGGGCGCTCGGCCACCCGGCCGACGTGCGCGCCGAGCGCCTCGCGCCCGACGACTGGCGCGCGCTGTACGAGGAGCTCGCACGATGACGATGACGACCCCTTTTCGCGAGCGGGCGCCGGCGAAGGTCAACCTCTGCCTGTTCGTCGGTCCGACGCGCGCCGACGGCCTGCACGAGATCGTCACCGTGGTCGAGCCGCTCTCGCTGGCCGACGAGCTCGAGCTCGTGCTCGACCCGGCGGCCTCGGCCGACGCGGTCCACTGCCCCGGCGTGCCTGAGCCGAACCTGGCCGGCATCGCCCTGGCCGCCTTCCGCGATGCCGCCGGCTGGAACGGCTCGCGGGTGCGGGTGACGATCGACAAGCGGATCCCGGTCGCCGGCGGAATGGGCGGCGGGTCGAGCGACGCGGCCGCCACCCTGCGCCTGGCCGCGCGGGCGGCGGGCCGCGGCGGCGACCTGCTGGCGGAGATCGGGCCGCGCGTCGGCTCCGACGTACCCGCCCTCCTGGGAGGCGCCCCCGCGCTCGTCGCGGGAGCCGGCGAGCGCGTGCATCCGCTCGCGCCGCTCCGGACGCATGGGCTCGTGGTGCTTGCATCCGTCCACAGGCTCTCTGCCGGCGAGGTCTATGCCGAGGCCGACCGGCTCGGCCTCGCGCGCGACGACGACGACCTGGCCCGGCGCCGAGCGGAGGTCGAGCGTGCGCTGGCCGACGGAGAGCTTCCGCCGCTCGTCAACGACCTCGAGCCGGCCGCGCGTTCGCTTTGCCCCTCGATCGAGCACGCGCTCGCGGCGTTGTACGAGGCGGGCGCCGACCACGCGATGGTGACCGGCTCGGGCCCGACCACCTTCGGGATCTTCAGCACGCCCGACGCCGCCCGCGGGGCGGCCGTGCGTCTCGACGGCGCCGTCGTGGCGGTGCCCGTGTGAAGCCGCTTCCCCTCGTCGGCGCGGCGCTGGCGCTCGCATGGCTCGTCTGGCGCTGGCGCCGGCGCTCCAACGGTGAGCGCGCCGCCGGCATCCTCGTGGTTGGGGCACTGGTGGCCTATGGCACCGGGCTCGTCGCACTTCCCAACATCGAGAAGCTCATCGAGGATGCGGGCGGGACGCTCGGGAGCTGGACCTACCTGCTCGTGGGCGTGATGACCTTCCTCGAGACGGGCGCCTTCCTGAGCTTCGTCGCGCCCGGAGAGTTCACGATCCTCTTCGGCGGACTGGTCGCCGGGCAGGGCGAGATCAACGTCGTCGTGCTCATCGGGATCGTGTGGTTCTGCGCGGTGGCGGGCGATACGACGAGCTTCTACATCGGCCGCAGGCTGGGCCGCGAATGGCTCATCAAGCACGGCGAGCGGGTGAAGATCACCGACGAGCGACTTGCACAGGTCGAGCGCTTCTACGACAAGCACGGCGGGGTGACGGTGTTCATCGGGCGCTTCGTCGGCCTGCTCCGCGCGCTGGGGCCGTTCATCGCGGGCGCGTCGAAGATGCCCTACCGCCGCTTCCTGCCCTACGACGTGCTCGGCGGCGGCCTGTGGGGGACCGGCCTCGTGCTGCTGGGCTTCGTCTTCTGGCGCAGCTTCGACAAGCTCAGGACGATCGTCGGCCAGGGCTTCATCGCGCTGGGCCTCGCGATCGGCGTCGTGGTCGGTGCGGTCTGGGCGATCCGCTTCTTCCGGGTGCCCGAGAACCGCGCCAAGGCGAGCGCGTGGCTCGACGAGCAGGAGCGCAAGCCGGTCTTCCGGCCCTTCGTGCGAACGGGCCGCCGGCTGCTGGGAGGCGTGATCGTGCCGGTGGGGCGGCGGGTGGGACCCCCGCTGCGCTTCCTTTACGAGCGGATCACCCCGGGCAACCTGGGGCTTGAGCTCACCACGCTGCTCGCCGTCGCGGCGGTCGGGGGCTTTGCCTATTTCGGACTCGGCGCCCTGGTTGCCGACGACCCGCTCCACGACCTCGATCTCGACGCGCTCGCCCGCGCCAACGACCTGCGCGTGAGTGCGGGGCTCGACGCCGCGAAGGTGGTCAGCGCCGCGGGCTCGCTCCCCGCCGTCGCCGCCGCGGTCCTCGCTGCAACGATCTACCTGTTCGTCCGCAGGCGCCTGATCGAGGCGGTCACCCTCGTGACCGGGATGGCCTTCACCTACGCCGGCGTGCACCTCGGCAAGGCCGCCGTCGACCGGCCGCGGCCGCTGGACCCGCTCGTCGACACGATGGGCTCGAGCTTTCCCTCGGGCCACTCGGCTTATGCCGTCGCCTACGTCGCGATCGCCGTCGCGATCCTGCGGGCCGTGCCGGGCATCGTGCGCCGCACGCTGCTCATGGTCCTCGCGCTCGTCCTGACGGTTGCGGTCGGACTCTCGCGCGTATACCTGCGGGCGCATTTCGTCACCGACGTGGCCGGCGGGTGGGGCCTCGCCGCGCTGTGCTTCTCCGTCTGCGCGATCGTCGCACTGGTCGTCGGCTTCATGCGCAACAATGCGCGCGAGCGGGCCCGTCCGCCCTCGTATCCCACTGCCCGCGCCGCGTCATGAGCAATACCGCGATCACCTACCTGGTCATCTCGTGCGCCGCCGTCTTCGCACTGTGCGCCTTCGTCTGGCTCATCGTCCTCCCCGCGTGGCAGAGCTACGGCAAGGTGTGGGAGCGCATCGCGGCGAGCTTCATGTCGCTCTACGTCCTCGCCACGTTCGCCGGCCTCGGCACCCTCATCGGGGCGGCGGTCTTCTTCTACTCGGACAACTTGTAGGGCGCCCCTCCCGCCCATCCGGCTGCCGGCGAGGGCCGACCGCGCCTAGAATTCCCTGCGTGCCGTCGAACGTCTCGCACCTTCCGGTCTCGCCCGGCCCCGGCGGCGGGAAGGGCTCAGGCGACGCCGCCGCGCTCGAGCCGGTGTGCGCGATCATCGAATCGGGCGGCGGGCTGCTCGAGCTCGTACCCACCGCGGCTCGGGCGCTCGACGCGAGCCTCGTGCTCATCGACCGAGGACGGGCCGTGCTCGCGGTGGCCGCACGCTCGCCGGCGGAGGAGCAGGCACTCGTCAACGGTGGCGCCGGAGTGGAGACCGTCGAGCTGCGGGTCAGCGACGAGATGGTCGGCCAGCTGCGCGTCCGTCCCCGAGGGGCGCCCGTGCCCGCGCCGCTCCTGCGGACGGTGGCGGCGCTGGTCGCCCTCGAGGTCGAGCGAACGGGCGGGCCCGACCGCGCCTCGCGCCAGGTCACCGGGGACTTCGTCGCTGCGCTGCTCTCTCGCGAGCTGACCGGCCGAGAGGAGATCGTCGCCGCTGGTAACCAGCTCGGCATCGACCTCACCCGGGGGGGCTTCGTCGTCGTGGTGCGCGCCCACCAGATCGCCCCTGCCGACCACGACTGGCGTGCCCGCCTTCTCGCGGTGGTCGAGCGCGGTGCTCGGTCCACGGCGCCGGGGAGCATCGCCGCGTTGAGCCCAGCAGAGGACGGGGGAGGGGTGGGGGAGGTCGTGGTCCTGGTCTCCGAGCCCGACGAGGACGCCGGGCGCCGGGTCGTGGAGGTCATCGTGCGTGAGCTCAACGCCCACCTCGCCGGCGTCAGGGTCTCGGTCGGCTACAGTCGGCTGGCCGCCGATCCCGTCGACTTCCACCGAGCCGCCAACGAGGCGCTCCTGGCGGCCAACGTCGCCGACGGCGACGAAGAGCGCCCGGTGCTGTCCTTAGGCGAGTCGGGCGCCTACCGCATCCTGCTCTCGGCCATGAGCGAGGACCCCGCAGAGCTCCAGCGCTTCTACGCCGAGACGCTCAGGGACATCGTCGACTACGACGAGCGCTACGGGACCGAGCTCGTCCAGACGCTCGAGACCTACCTGGAGTCAGACGGCAACGTCGCGGGCACCGCGCAGAAGCTCTTCACCCACCGCCACACGGTTCGCTACCGCCTCGAGCGCGTCCGCGAGCGCTCGGGCCTCGACGTCGGCTCGAGCGACGGCCGCGAGAAGCTCAGCCTGGGCCTCAAGGCCATGCGCGTCCTGGGAATCGCCCCGCCCGGCGGCCCGGCGAGCGAGCGCGGCTCCGAGGCCGGTCGAGTTCCGCGGGACCCCAAGGACCGGTCCTAGAAGCCCCCTACGGGCCGGAAGCGTTTCGTGAGGCGGATCGGACGGTGGGGTCTCCGGTTGACTGACTCGTCCGAACGGTTGGCGAGGCTCTGGACGTGCCCGATCACGAGCCAGTTCTCGCGGAGGTACGCGACCCGGATGGTCGAGTGGTCACGCTGCTCGAGCGGATCTGGGCCGGCAAGATCGCACGGGACCATCCCGAGCTCGCTGGCTATCAGGTCGAAGTGCTCGAAACGGTGTCCGGCCCGGATCACGTCGAGCCCGAGTCGCTGGATGCTGGTAGTCGTAAGCTATGAGCAGGAGCCGGGACGCATAGTCACGGCGCTCTCAACCCGCAAGGATCCCAAGCGATGGCAGCCGTGTCAGTAAAGATCGGGCCGCTGGCCTTCGACCATGCTGACTACGACGCCGATGGCGACGTGCTCTACCTCCACGTCGGAGCGCCGACCGAGGCCGAAGGCGAGGAGACGCCTGAGGGGCACGTGCTGCGCTTCGAGCCCGGCACCCGGCGCATCGTTGGTCTCACCGTGCTCAACGCCCGCTGGCTTCTTGACCGCGACGGCTTCGTCCGCGTGACCGTGCCCGAGACCGTCGCGGCCTCCGCCGACGATCTCGCGCCGGCACTCTCGGCCTGAGCCAAGGCGCGCCCCTCCTCGCCAAGGCGGTTCGGCGCAGGGATGTCGAACCGGCCGCTACTGCTTGGCGCCGCAAGGGATCGGTCTGCGAGGGCGGCGCCGTCGCTTCTGCTCGTCGTCCGGTGCAGGCCTCTGGCGGATCCTTGCCCGGATGTCTGCTCGTCGCGCGAAGCAGCGTCCGCGTCCCCGGCGACGGTCGGGTGCCGCCTCGCATGGAAAGCGGGAGCGATGGTGCCCCCCGCACTCCCGTCCGCTCAGTAGCTGAAGACCGTCCGTGCCTCGTCCCCAAGCCACTCCCACATCGGCGTGGCTCCAGCCAGGCGAGCGTTGGCGACGAAGGCGTCCCCGCCGATCTTGCGCGACTTCACGCAGATCGGGCACACCAGCAGCTCACCCCCACCCTGCGCAAACTGCTCAAAAAGCCGCGCGAGCGGCGGGCATCCATCACAAGCGACGCCCTCGGCGTGACCCGGCAACGCTAGGCGTACGGCCTCCTTGGTCAGGAACATCGCGACCTCGTGGCCGCGCTCCAAAGCGGCGCCCGCAACGAGAAACGCAACGGACACGCGCTCGCCATCCTCAAGGCCCGTCGCCAGGTTGATCAGCACCTTCTCAGCCATCACCCTCTTCCTTTCTGCCGTTTCGCTGCTGTTCCCGGCAGTATCGCGCCTCAGTTGTCGGCGCGTGTGCCGCGGCATCCACCCACCAGACGGCATTGCGGGAGGTGCGCTTCGGACGACAGGCAGAAGCAACGCCTCTTACGGCGCGCGCTATCGCTTGCGGCGCGAACCGATCACGTCGACGCCGAGCCTTCTGGTGACCCTTGCGCCGACTGGAGTCGCGAGCACCCGCAGCGTGGAGCGTTCTCCTTCTCGCGCGAGCTCGCAGGGTAGCGTTGCCCTGCGAGCTCGGAGGAGCTGAAGCGCAACAGCTACCGCAAGGCACTGCCGGAGGGTCCATACTTCTGGGCATGGGCGAGTCGCTGACCCTGACCGCGGTCTTCACGCCGGACGAGAACGGCTGGACGATGGCTCAGCTCGCCGAGTGGCC
>JBBPZA010000121.1:0-2968 GCA_038199375.1 Solirubrobacterales bacterium
AGCACTACACCTTCGAGCCGCCCAGCCTGGCGCACGTGGCAAAGATCGACTACGTCGCGGACGAGCAGGAGACCTACAAGGTGGAGACCGACCTCGCGCAGAACTGGGAGCCGGTCCCGGCCTTCGGGCGGTATGAGTCGATCGCCCGGCGCGAGCGCTGACCGGAGGGCCACGGCCCACCGAGCCTCCCCCTCCCGTCACCGCCGATGGAGGCTCCCTCGACAGCGACGGTCAGCTACGGCGAGCGGTGGACGGACCTGGGCAACTTCATCGTCGACCCGCTCGAGGTGGAGGTCGCGCGCGAGCGCCACGAGCGGGGGCAGCTCTACGCGGCGATCCTCGGCGACCCCGAGCATCCGTGGGCGCATCTGGACGTTCGCCTCGAGGTCGGCTACGTCGGGGTGACCTTCCTCGACGAGCAGCTGCGCGAGAACCTGCGCTACTCGTTCTCCAGGCCAGCGGAGTCCGATGCCTCGAGGGCGAGCGGCGCGCCCGCGACGCAGGCGGCCGCGCAGCGCAGCGCAGGCCGAGGCCGAGGAGCAGAAGGGCGGGGGCCTGCTCGGCAAGGTCGTCCACGGAGCGCTGGACGTCGGGGGCCTCGCGCCGGTGATCGGCGAGCCCGCCGACCTCGCCAACGCCGGCATCTACGCGCTCGAGGGCGACGAGCTAAACGCCGCGCTCTCGGCCGCCTCGGCGATCCCCATCGCCGGCTACGGCGCAACGGCGGTCAAGGCCGGAAGGTACGCCGACGAGGCGATCGACGCCGGCAGGTACGCCGACGAGGCAGGCGACGCCTACCGGGCGGGCGAGGAAGGCGCGGAGACGGCCGTCAAGCGCAACCTCGACGAGGCTGCGCCACTTCCTCCGGGCCGGACCCCCAATCAATACTGGACCAAGCGCATCGACTTTCAAGGCAGCCGCGTGCATCAGCGCGACGATCTCATCGACCCAGGCGCCGTCGATCCGAAAGGTCGCACTAACGTCGACCGCATGGAGCGGGGGCTCGCCCCGGTCGGGCCGGATGGCAAGCCTCTCAACCTCCATCACACCACGCAGCGCAACGATGGCGCACTGGCCGAGGTGGCTCAAACTTTTCACCAGCAGAATGCGCGAACGCTTCACATCAACCCCAGCTCGGTACCGTCCGGGATCGACCGCCAGGCGTTCGAGGCGCTGCGGCGCGACTACTGGAAAGCCCGCGCGCGTGACTTTGGGCCGTTCGGCCGTCCTGACGGCCCACTAGAATCCTTACCGTGAGCCTCGACGACTATCGGATCGCTCTTGCGGAGGTGGAGCAGCAGGGGGATGCGGCCGACTTCGTCGGCGAGCGACCGGAGGGGCTCATCGCCGAGGCCGAGGCAGCGCTGGATGTCCGGTTCCCGCCGAGCTACAGAGCCTTCGTCCGCGACCTCGGGGCGGGGGACATCGGCGGCCACGAGTTCTTCGGGGTGATTGATGACGAGTTCGAGCACTCGGCGGTGCCCAACGGGATTTGGCTGACGCTCCAAGAGCGAACGGACTCAGACCTTCCTCGGTCGCTGGTGCTGGTCTATGCCACCGGCGACGGCTCCTACTACGCGCTCGACGTCGGCGCAGGGCAGGACCCGGGAGCGGAGGAGAGTCCGGTCGTGGTTTGGACGCCGGGGCTCTCCACGTCCGACCAGGACCCTGAGGTGGTCGCCTCCAGCTTTGGGGAGTTCTTTCGCCGTACTGTCGAGGCGTCTGTGAACTGATCGCTCGTCCTCCGGAACCCACCTGGCGGTACCCCCCATCGCCGGCTACGACGCCATGGTCAAGGCAGGAAGGTACGCGGACGACGGGCGGGGCGATGTGGAGTGCTGTCGTAGCTGATCGGGCGCCCTGATGGCGCTCGCCGAGACGGGCGGCCCCAGCCGCCTGCGCATCTCCTCCTCCGAGAGCGCCGGCCCGCCCGCGCAGGCGAGCACGAGGTGCCGGCGACCGTCGCCGCGCTCCTGGAGCGCGAACACGGGTGCGCCGGCGACCGCCGTGCGCAGCACGCTCTCGACCGCGGCCGCAGGCTTGCGCGGGATCGCCGACATCGTGAGCGGTGGGCGTGGCGTGAGAGCGGACCGCGGGCTGCGTCCGTCGGCCAGCGCCTCGAGCTCCCAGCGCTCGAGCGTCGCGCTCACCGGTCCGCCCGAGTCGATCGAGAGCTCGTCGGCGCCGTGGCGAAGCGCGAAGGCGCACAGGTCGGTCGCGCGCGCCGCGGCGAACGGCGGCAACTGGCCTCCGAGCCCAAAGGTGCGCTCGCTGGTGAACGCCAGCAGGCGGGTCTCTCCCCGCTCGTCGTCGACCCCCACCAGCCGCAGGTCCAGCCCCTGCTCGGACTCGGCGGCGCTCCCGACGATCGGGACGAGCAGCTTGGCGGTCCGCAGCGCCTCATAGAGGGTCAGGCTGGCGGTCTCGGGGGCCGCCTCGTCGCGGTCGCCGAGCAGCGCGCTGGCCACTTCGGGCTGCCGGGCTCCTGTGGCTCGGGCTCGGCCATCCCGCTATGCCTCGCGCCGGGCGCGCCAGTCGCCGCAGAGGTCGTGCGCGGCCGCCGGCCAGGACGGGTGGCGAAACTCGAAGCCGTGCTCGAGCAGGCGCCCGGGGACCGCGCGGCGGCTCTTGAGGATCAGCTCGGTCTCGGTGCGCATCACCAGCGCGCCGGCCTCGAGCATCCAGCCGCTCGCCGGAAGCCCGAACCCGATCCCCCACGCCCGTCTCAGCGCGCGCATGAAGTCGGCGTTGGGCAGCGGCTCTGGAGCGGTGAGGTTGACCGCCCCGTCGATGTCCTCGCGCTCGATCAACCGGCCGATCGCCGCCACGAAGTCCTCGTGAGAACGACGGTCTGAACTGGCCCCACTGCGACGGTCTCAACTGGCCCCACCTCGTCCGATCGTCGGCTGACGATCTCGCGCTCATCGAGCGCAGATCGGGGGTCGGCAGAGAGTGGGATCCAGAGTGG